>JAIRKN010000013.1 GCA_031260095.1 Tannerella sp.
CTGAAAGTATAAAGAAACTGAACAGTGCGGCAGAGCAGATCTCTAAGATGGCAGACCTTACGGAAGCTACTCAGACATATATTGATCAAATATCCACCGTATCCCGGAATCTGGAAAAATTCAGCGAGATAACGGGGTCGCTGGGCGAGGTGTCCGACACCCTTATTAATTCATGTAAAGTCATATCCGGGTCTGCAGAAGGAGATGGAGAAGAAAAGGCCATGAGCTATGTGGAACAGATGTCTAAACTGAATGAAAATGTTTCCGGGCTGAATCAGTTCTATGAAACACAATTATCAGGACTTCGTTCGCAGATGGAAACAGTGTATCAGATAAATGCCGGATTAAACCGTATCCGCGATCTGTATGACAGTTCGATTGTTGACAGCGCAGCATTCCGTAATGAAAATGAACGGATGGCTCAGTTGCTGACCCAGTTAAATCAGGTGTACAGTCGTCTGTTACAGGCGATGACCGTTAATATACAGGGAGGTGGATATCCACCGGCAGGACCGGGATATCAACCCCCTCCTTATCAGGGAGGATACCGGTAATGCGTTTTTCGTAAAAAGCAAGGACGTCGTTATTCCCGGCTAAAGAGTTTCAGGTATAAATAAAAAAAGTCAGACTTTTAAGTAAAAGAAATAAATAAAGATGGCAGGAGTATCAAGTAATCCCAATTCGCCGCGTCAGAAGATGATCAATCTGATGTATCTGGTGTTCATCGCAATGATGGCTCTCAATGTCTCGTCAGAGGTATTGGATGGGTTTGAACTGGTTGAAAATAGTCTGCGTACATCTACGGACAATTCTACCAAACGCAACGAACAGGTCATGGCGAATCTTGACCGGGCTTATGAAGCGAATGCCGCGAAAGCGGGCGAATGGTATAATAAGGGAATAGATGTGAAGAAACAGTCGGATGAATTGTTTGATTATATTAATGAACTGAAATTTCGTATCGTACAGGGGGCTGACGGTAAAGATGGAGATGTGAACAATATAAAACAAAAAGATAATCTGGAAGCGGCTTCACGGGTGATGCTGGCGCCGATCGTAGGAGAGGGAAAGAAGCTAAAGGAGCGCCTTGAGTTTTATCGTGAGAAAATGTCTGTTTTTGTAAATGATCCGGCTAAAAAAGCCATGTTCGAATCTTTATTAAGTACGGAAGTACCCCGGAAAGCCGGTATTATATCCGGTTCGTGGGAGGCTACGTTGTTTGAAAATATGCCGGTTGCCGCTGCGATCACATTGCTGACAAAGATGCAGAGCGATGTACGCTATGTGGAAGGCGAGGTGCTCTCCACTTTGATAACGAATGTAGACGAAGGGGACTACCGTGTAAACAAGATAGAAGCATTGGTGATTCCAAAGAGTCAGATTATTACAAGCGGAACGCCTTATCAGGCCCAGTTAGTGCTGGCGGCGGTCGATTCAACCCGTCGCCCCGAATATTTCCTGAATGGAAGAAAGCTTGATAATGAATGGATCACGCTCTCTTCCGGAGTTGGCGAGCATCAGATAAAAGGTGAAATTGTTGCGGATGGACAAACCTATGCTTACTCTGCCAATTATTCCGTAACAGCGTCTACCGCTACGATTGCACCGGTATTAATGAATTTCCTGTATGAGAACATTGAGAATGATCTGGAGATCGCAATGGCCGGTATCGCGAGTGGAGCTGTCAGTGCAAGACTGGATGGGCATGGAAATATCACGAAAAAGCCCAACGAAAATAATATATGGACGGTAAGAGGGCTGGATATGTCCAGGTCGGCCAAAGTGAAGGTTGTTCTTTCCGCCAATGTCGGAGGGCGTACCATTTCTGAAAATAAAGAGTTTACCGTACGTCCGCTTCCTCCTCCGCTCCCGTTCATTACGTATAAGGATGCGAACGGGACCAGCGTTAAGTTTACGGGCGGCCTTATTCCAAAGCGGAACCTGATTGAGGCGGCAGGCATACAGGCGGCGGTCGACGATGGTGTATTGAATATTCCGCATCAGGTCACAGGCTTTACGCTGACGTATGTGGATGGAATGGGGAATCATATACCGGAAGTTTCCAATGACGGTGAATTTACACAACGCCAAAAAGATCTGATTCGGAATCTGGCGCGGGGAAAACGCTTTCATATCAATAATGTGAAAGTATTGAATCCGGCAGGGAAACCGTTAAATGTAAGGTACCCAATGGAGATTATAATACAATAATTTAAATACAGAAAAACTATATAAAACATGAAACGTTTTTATTCTATATGCTCAATCCTGTTGGCGCTGACGGTCTTTATGCAGGCGCAAAACAATGATCAACGCGTTCCGCGCATGAGTCGTGGCGGCGAGCGGAGCAGACAACAGCAAGCGGAGACTAATTCGGGTTTGCCGGAGCTGTCCGTACGCGCCCAGATTATGAACGAACAACTGACAAGGGATATCGAAAACGCGCGTTGGATGCGTGTTATGATACGTGAGTTGGATCTTACGAAAGAGCAAAATGCTCCCTTGTATTATCCGGTGCAGGAAATAAACGGCATGAAGAATCTTTATTCCACCCTGTTCCAGTTGGTAAGTGAAGGAAAAATTAATGCTTATGAGTATTCCGGCGATTACGAATCTTTTGAAGATGAGAATATCCTGCCCTTTAAAGAAATGCTGGATAAATTCAGTATCTATTATGAGGAAGTTCCTGCCGGAGGCGGCCGGCCGGCCAGGTATGTGATCAATGCCAGTGATATACCGGATGTGAAATCCTTATATGTGAAAGAGGCGTGGTACTTTGACCAGAATAATTCGATTTATGATGTGCAGACACTGGCGATATGTCCTATCGCGTTTGTTCTTAGTGATATCGGAGAGCAACGCCAGGCTATGTTCTGGGTGAAATACGAAGATATCCGGCCCTATATAAAGAATAATTACATCATGACTTCCAATGTAAATAACGCGAAAACATTTACCGTGGATGATTACTTCCGTCGCCGTATGTTTGATGGAGATATTGTAAAAACGGAAAATCTGATGAACCTTTCGCTAATGGAATATTGTCCGACGCCGGACTCTTTGTTTGCGGAGCGACAGCGTATCGAAAATCAACTGAAGTCATTCAATGATTCGCTATGGATACAAGCGGATACGACCGTGGTATTGAGTAAAAAAGAGGCCCGAAAATTGAAGAAATCTTCCAAACGCGGTTCATCCAAAGAAGCGGGAGTATCTTCCGATGATAAAAAAACATCCGTAAAAGAAAAAGCGCCTAAACAGCAGCAAACAAAAACGGAAAAATCCGCCAAATCAGCCCCTGCGCGCAGTATACGGCGATAGTAAAACATTTACTGTGTGCAGTGTAATTTTGTGTACCGGATTGCTTCAGGCTTCGCTGGTGACGCGGTGCCTGCCTCCGTCACCAGCGAACCCGCCCGCCTCCGTCATGACGCGATGCACTATATTTATTTTGATAACCATACCTGTAATTGTTTTTGTATCTTTGTTTCATGGTTGGGTCATGGATTAAATCCGGCTCACCAGTAAGACTATGTGTTTCAAGCATAGAAGTTAGTTAGTCTAAAGAGAAAAAAATGAATATCAGAAGCCCCTCTAAAGGCAGCTTTGAAAACCTTAATTTTTGCATTAAAAAATTCAGCCGAAGCATTAGTAGAGCGTTATATAAAAAAATACAGGAGATCTTCCGAGACACTCCTGTATTTTCACCGAAACTAACAAAATATTGAATGGCGGATTTCCGGTTGTATGAAAGAATTCACCCCATTAAACTTTACTGTTGCTTGCGCACAATGTCCCTCTGTTTCAGTTTATTTATTTCGCATCGTTTAGTGTCAGGAAATAAACCAGCGCCCAGTCCTGATCGTTAGCGTAAGGGTCGTAGAACTGTGCACGTACTCCGTTTACCCTGTATGGATAGATGTAAGCGCAGGAACCTCTGCCGTCTTCGGCGAAAAGGCAAAGATTATTGCGGACAATATTCAGGGCTTTGTGGTGATACGCCTGTTCCCCTGTGCATTGTGCATATAAATCGAACGCAATGGCGCTCTGCGTGCTCCAATAGTGAGGCATCACATCGCCCCACATCTCGCGTTTGCCGAACCAGTATCCGTCCCAATGGCGGATGCCGATGTCGTTCAGATGATACGACGGTTGCTGTCCGCCAAACGATTCAAGCGGTGGCAGTTGCAGCGAGGCGCCGTCGAGATATTTTTTGTCGCCGGTTATCAGATACATCTCGGCAAGCAGTATAATCGCCGGTGCAACAATGGATTGCTCATAGTTTACCTCGTGTCTGGGGTAATTGATACCATTCTTCAGATATATTTCGGCAGACTGTTTATAGTCAGACAGCAGACTGTCGGCCTGACTGTTCAATCCGTTTTCGCGTAACAGTTTCAGACTGAGTTGCGCCGGAATGCATATTGCATAAAAGCCATAACCAAACCGGTTATAAAAGGCTCTCATTGTGCGGTAGCCATCGAGCAGAAACTGCCGGTCGTTCGTCACCTGAAACATCTGGAAATACAGATTGGCAACCAATGGATAGTTATATCCACGGTTACGTCCCTTGTGATCAACTGTTGACCAGACCTGATATTCGTCGTCCTGTAATTTATTCCGCACAAAACGGGCATATTTTAACAACGATTCCTTCACTTTCGGGTCTTTTGTTTTCTGATAATACATCGTCAGAAACACTCCCATCCCCATGCGTTCGGCGCCTTCGTCGCGGTCGTGGTAACTTGCCGACGGTTTGTCGTTCATAAAGATACGGTCTGTTTCGTTGTCATAAACCATATAAGCGCCGTACCGTTCGTCGGATGTGTCGTTCAGTTGCTGATGTTCCATAATAAATGAAGCGCGTTTGCGGATAAGTTCTTCTTCGCTCGAAATGCCGAGACAGACGATCTGGGTCTTTTTGCCGCCGTCGTAAACGAGTTCGAAGCGTGTCTCGCCTGTCCGGTTTATCTTTGCCGAAGCGGTGTATGTCCCTTTTCCGGCTTTCAACGGTAGTTTTTCACCATCCTGATACAGCGCCGGATTTTTCAGCTGTTTGCCGGATTCAAACGTCAGCATGGCGGTTTCGCCCAAAGCATATACATATTTACTGCTGTAGGCGCGAATGCCGCCGCAGTTCAGAAGTCTGGCGAAGAAATCGTCTGTGCCGTTATGGGAAAAAAGCCGCCACGACAGCGTGTAACTCGCTCTCGGTTTTAGCGTAATATCCTCCGGATTAAGTATTATAATGCCTCGCGCATGTGACGAGGAGGTACGAATGTTGCGTTCTTTGATTTCGTAATTGCGTACGGCTCCAGCGGTTACGACAAGCCCCAGATGCGGCGCCTGCCCGCTTTGGTGCATCGCGTTGACGTATGCAGCGTTGCCACCTTCCCAGATATGGGCGTTGGCGCGGGCTTGCATACAGGTTGCGGCGTCGGGATAGTTGTCGTTGAACGGCGTATTTATACCAATATCCGTCATCTGTATAGCCCTCTTTCCGGTATTTGTAAAAACATATTTTTCGAGCATGTCGTTACCGGCGTATTTCCTTTCGACCGAAATTCTTACGTCGCCAACTTGATAGAGGCTTACCGAAACGCCGCCGGAAGTCTTTACTTCAATCGGCTTTTCCCATTTCTGCAACACCGAATCGCCGTCGGATACAAGCGAAAAAAAGCCTAAACCCCAACCGTATTCCTGTCCAATCCACTTATACTGAGAACCGTCGGTTTCGAGTATCCAGTTCATGTTACGTAAATCGTTTTCGACGGCAATCCGGTTGACGGCGCCGGTTTCGGAATTGAGGCGATACTCTATTTTCTGTGCCTGCAATCCTGCCGAGATACAGCAAAGTGTAGCACATAAAGCAATTATATTCTTTTTCATTTCTATTGCAATCATATTTTTTTTACGAAAATTCCTTTCTCCGTTTGGATATCAGCATTTGAATATACGGTTGTGACACACCGTTCGGACGGGCAGACATGCCATTTTCCTTCCGATAGACGACGTGCAGAACAGTTCCATGCGATAGATGTTCCGTCCGGGCGAAGATGGAAATAGGCAGAGGTGAGTGCAATTTCGCCCATACATTTGAATATTTCGTGCACGTCGTTGTCGCAACAGCCTCCGTCGTAGCCTCCATATCCTGTTACCCATTGATTCGCCGGTGCACGATACCAGTCGCTTATCATCGTCAGGTATTGCCGTCCGATGATGGAATCACGACGGATGCCTTTGCCGGGGTTACTTTCATCTTCGATAAAATACTTCACTTGAACATACGGGTCGCAGACAAAAGCCCAGTTCAGATGGTCGGTCGAAGGGTCAAGAAGTTGCGCGCAGGCGCCGAGCGCACTCATTATATCAAGCAGATATGTTTCCTTTCCAGTCGCTTCATACAGATATTTAGCCCCATAGATACGCCATGCCGACCATCCGTGCGGCGAATTGATGAAATTCGGATGAGTCAGGATGTCGTATTGCGATTCCCAGAAACGGATTGATGCGCCGTGTACGCGCGAATCGGGGATAAGATGTTGCGACAGACAGCGGTGACTATTATACATATATTCAGCCGCTTCTACATATTTATTACGTTCCGTGGAGCCTTTTGGCTGTATAAGTGCAAACATCGAAAGTTGAGTGTAACTGCACGCAATCATTCCGTCTTCAAAAGTCAGTTCGCCCTCTGTCTGAATATTGTCGCGATTTTCAGCCAACTCGTCCATCGCCTTAGTAACCGAATAATAATGACGATGGTAATTGCTGTTCCACTCGGCAGAAGTAGCGGCAAGTTTCTTTTCTTCAGCCATTACCTCCATGATTGACTTTGCAATGTAGTGAACGCTTGTATAGTGCGTTTTCCCGTTACAGTATACGCCGTCGGCGTTTTGTTTTGTTATCAGAAAATCGGCCAGCCGCGCTGCTGCTCGCAGTTCGTTTTCATCTTTTTTCGCTTTATAACGCTGAACATGAAGCGAAGCGGCAATTGCATGATTCTGAATACGGTCGTGCCATAATGTCGGCAGGTGCGTAACCGTGTCGTACATTAACGGAAACACTTCCCGATACATTTCTTCGACCTTACCGTCCAATTCATTCTCAGGAAAATACTCTTCCGCAATCGCCGCCGGAATAAAACCCAACCAGCTTTCCTCATTCGAAGATGCTTTTTGACGGTACTTCAACGCGGTTCGTCTTGCACTTGCGATATAATCCGACCACGGATAACGCACGCTGACACAGGCTTCGGAGGTTTTTCCGCCGGTAGTGGCCGTCAAGCGATAAACGCCTTTGCCTGAACGCGGCGCGAAAACAGCCTGATACATTCCGTCCCCCGCTTTCGACAGGCTGATTTGCCGTCTTGTACCGTTTGGCGCAAAAGCGGTGATTTTCGGTTTTGCAGCGCTATAAACGGCGAGGCGAACATTTTCGCCTTCGGTAACGGTATAAACGTCAGCCGTAACCGTTGCGGCGCCAGTCAGAGCGGCCGTTGCAGGAATTACATCCGAAAGTGCGCGGACGCTGCCAAGATAAACTGTCCATGATTTGGATTCGCCTTTCCGCAACCGGTCGGCGTTCCGTGGATGCCCTTCGGGTAGCGGTTGCGGATTGAGCAGGTCGAGCGTAAGTGTCTGAATAAGATGTCCGGAGCCAAATTCGTAGGGCCAGTTGAATTTATAGTTATTATACGCGAGGCGATACGACGCCACAGGGTCGGGCGAGGCGAGCGTAACGATATCCCCGTTCGGATTCATCAGATAGCCCCAAAAATGCGTCTGTTCGCAACGTAAAAGAGTTGGGAAATACGTCGTACGCCACTCCGGGAATGACGTCATTTCGGTATTCAGTCCCAGTTGAATCGAAAACTGAAGCCCGTTCAGGTCGCTCGCTCCACTGTTATGAAGCTTGACTTTGATCGCTAACTGTCCGCCTTCCACGCTGTATGCAAGCCCATAATTCAGTGATGTTGAAGAGCCGGAGTATTGGCCGTTGCTTCCGGAAAGCGTCAACGCCTCTTCGTTCAACAGCAGTGATGGGCCTGACAATGCGCCTTTGATATGGAATACGAGCGGAGCCTGTCCTGCAAAAACGACTTCCGACAAGCCGCCTTTTTCGGTCATACGATATTCAGGCGACGGACGGGCTGTTACCCAAACATGGATAAACAGACAAAAAATGAGCATAAAAAATGGATGCTTTTTCATATAACTGCTGTAATAATTGCCACGGATTACACTTTCTAATCGTGCAATCCGTAGCAAATTTAATTATCATTTT
>JAIRKN010000119.1 GCA_031260095.1 Tannerella sp.
CCTCCCATGACATGGAGCGCGTCGTAAGTCTGCTTGATATACGATATAATATCATAGCGGTTAAATAAGTCTATTACTTCCTTTCCGGTCAGTTTTTCATTTTCCTTGTATTCCTCGATGCAGTAGGCTATAAAATCTATTTTGTCGTCCATGTTATGCCTCCTCTAATTTGATATGTCATTTAAAGACATTAGCACATATCGCGGGCGGCCTTGTCCAATTTTCATAACATGAAATTTCGCCGTTACCGGTTTATTCAGCCATTTTTGATTGATAGCTTCCGGATTATCAATGGCGCGATTTATCTTTCCTCGAATTACGCCGTCTTGGGTTAACAGCTTAAATTCAAATATTCTGTTGGTAGGGAGTACGCCCTGAAACTCACCTTTGTAGGGTTCTTCGTATTCCTGAATATTATTATCAGAAAATCTGCTTGCGGCATATTTAATTTGTTTCAAATCTATAAAACGAAAGGATGTATCGCCAAATTCCAATCCGCACCAGGCTCCTTGTTGAACCATGAAATTCAGGAATTCGTGAATTTTCGTTATGGTTCTGTGATGCATATCAGCGATATGCTCAGTAATGTCGTCGTCGCTTCCTTCGGCGGCTAATCTGAATAAATTTTTGATTTTTTTTACGGCATTTTCAGATGAATCGACAAGGTCGGGAAACAAACTATTCTCCTTTGGCGGTAATTCAAATTCAAACCCAAACGAACCGACCGCAGTTCCAGTAATAAGTAACGGCAGCGCGTCCCTTCCCGGTATCGGACCGCTGTCGCTTAAGGTCTCATTGGTGTCGCTTATGACCATTGAAAACACATCGGAGAACAAGGCTGCCGCTTTAGCTCCAAAATCCGCCAAAATACCATGAGTGCCGAAAACCGGCTTGCCTCTAAAAATCAAACGGGCAGAAGCTGCTCCTTCCCCTTGCGGCAACCGCGCCAATTCTTCTTTTGCGGTTTTAAGGCGAGTTTCAAAGCTCATCCGGTCAATAACATTCTCCACGGGGATGACAGAAATAATTTGTTCCAATTCATGAATTTCAGAAATCAAAGATGTATATAAATTATTCATTTGATCGCCTCCTTGTTGATTTCCAATATTTTGTTCGCTTCGCTGTCCTGAGAAGGATCAAGGTCTATTTGAACAAACCCTTTCCACAATCCATCACGGCGATGAGACCACATACTATACCAATAGGTAATGGTTTTTATTTCTTTGTTGTCAACAGGAAGTCCCAGCATAGAGAAATAACCGTCAATAGTAAAATCTGATTTTAAGTGCACCGGATTAAAAATATCCTGGTTCTTTTGCACCAGCGATTGTTGTGTTTCTCCAACAGGCAATTGATAAAAGGTTACTACATCCAAATCATGCGGCGCTCTATTTTCTAGAATTTCTATATTCTCAAGAAAACTGCCATCCAGCCACTGAAAACCGCATATAATTCCCAATTTGTGTAACTCCGCACGGAAAGCCAAAAAACCCGCCAATATTTTGATACGTTCCGGAGATTGGGCAAAGGTATCAATAAAATCCGGTATCGCAATTTGATATGGAGAACGTTCCGGACTGTTGCCCGGCATTCCTAGTTTAATTGGCGGTAGTATACCCCTACTGTTCCAAAACGGAAAATTTCTTGCACCCGGCATTTTTACAAATTCCTCCTTAAAATATCGGCTTCTTCTACTTCCACCTCAATCTCCCCCGACATCAGCTTGGGCAGCAAGGCATCGCGGATGGCGGCAAGTGTGCGGGATTGCACTCGATTTGCAATAATTGTAGACACTAACGGTTGCATTATCGAAGTTATTTCATCGTAAGATGTATCATCAGGTATAAGGACTAATGATTTTTCTAAATGCGCGCGTTTAATATGTCCCATTGTTGTTTTCTTGTCTGCGGCAATTGATATGAAATCATTCATATATTGCTTTGTCCAAAAGAAATAAAACCATTTGTCATATTCTTTTGATGTTACCTTAAACAAATGCTGATTAAGCCCACATTTTCCACCGCACCAAATATCAATGAGGAGGCTTCCTGACCATGAAAATATAACATCTCCATCATTGACCATATATATATCATCGACGTTTTCAGAGCATAACTCAGTGTTGATGTCCCATGCCCCCTGTCGCAATTCTTTGATTTTCAATACCGGAATGCCATTTTCTTTTTTGGATGGCCGATGTTTTTGCATTGCTAATCCATTTATGTAATTGGCTATATCAGTAAGCCTCCCTACCCTCCATCCCTTGGGTATCCTCCCCAATTCGCTGTCAACAAATTCACTGCCCTTAAACGGCTCGAAGTCCACAAACCGGCTTTTGAAAATAGCCTGCGCCTGTGCTTCAAGGTTGGCGTTTATCCGGTTGTTCAGTTCAATTTTGTCGTCAAGGCAGGAGAGGGTCGCGGCGATTGCCCGCTGGGTGGAGAGAGGGGGGAGTAAAAATTCAAGAGAATAAACAGTTTGTCTGTTTAAACCTGGTACCGCACTATCTTCATTCAATGTTTCTAGTTTGAGAGTTTTTAATAGATAAAAAAGGTATTGCAAATCGTATGAATGAT
>JAIRKN010000158.1 GCA_031260095.1 Tannerella sp.
TCCACAAACATGGGATATCACCGTTATAACGATCTTTTATCAGGAGTTGTCCTTCATTGAAGTCAAGAGGCTGCTTTGTAAATGTAAAATATTTGTTGAGAATTTCTTTTGCCGCATCGCCGGAGCCTGTATCCATCATAAATAACTGATAAATTAAATCCTTTTGCTTATATTGACACACATATACTTTGTTCAGAAACTCATGCCCGATATAATTGGATGTGATATATGCTTCCGTATGAGGTATCTTATTTTCTTCCGGGAATACTTTTATCAGGGCCGGATAGTCTGCCTCCGGAGCGGCATTGTCTGCAACAGTTCCGGCGATCAGTCGTATGGCATTACCCGTATCTTCATCCGACGAATTGCTTCTGATTTTAACGTACAATGAACCGGCAAAGAAAAACATATTGCTGTTATCTCCATGCGCCTCTCCCCCTATCTTGTAAAATGTGAGATCAGAAGAACGTTCAGACGAATACATACCAAAAGCATCTTCGGGAGTAGCATGACGATATACCTGAATGGTAATGTAATCTTCTCCTTTTGTATAGTCGCATGTCGTCATTTCACGAAAGCCATTCTCAATAAACAGCGGAGCCGCTCCGTTAATCCGGTCAAACAAATTGTCCGGATTAAACACCTCTTTTGACGCCGGCTTCTGCCATCCTTCGACCTCAGGCAACCACGAGCATATCTCATCCGGCGTTTGTGCCATTATAAAAGCAGATGAAGCCAAAAAAAGACTTACTATATAGATAGATTTCATAATCATTATTTATATGAAGCGCATCATTACGTTAAAAACACATCCGGTATACTCATAACCGGTTTGATCGCGGCGATCCTTTGTCCTACGTTAAAACCCGAAGGGCAACTTACTTTGCATTTGTTCCGGCAACTGCTGCATACATTTTCCGGCAGTTTCAGTTCGGCCAGCGTCTCTTTGGATAACCGGGCATATTTATACCCGTATGTATACATATAGGCCCGCATCATATCGGGTATCGGAAGTTTCTCAGGGCATTGCTTGCCACATTCTCCGCACTGTTGGCAATAAAGCATTTCCTTATCACGAAGAAACGTCAGATAATTGTTTTCTTCTTCGTTCAACTCAGGAGACTTCACGGCAGCCAGACATTCATCTAATTCATCATAATTGGTAAATCCGGGGATCGCAGTGGTTATATGTTCATTTTTCCATGCCCATTTAAGACAAGCCTGCGCATTGATTTTCTTTTTACCATCCGCACCTTCCACTCCGCCGGCCATCGTTTTCATGGCCACCACGCCGATCCCGGCTTGGGCAGCGCGCTCAATAGCTGCATCAACTTTTTCAAGGTGATTCAATTTAAAATTATAGCTCATGAGAACCACATCATAGATCTTCATTTCAACAACCGCATCCAGTTGTTCCGGTTTATGAGCATGTGTCGAAATACCGATAAACCTGGCCTTTCCCGAATCTTTCACTTTATTCAATACGGCAATAACACGGGCGTCTTTGATGGTTTCTGTATTTTTAATTGCGTGAATATAGAAAATATCGACGTAATCCATCTTAAGGCGTTTAAGGCTGGCCTCCAAATTATCCATAAATTTTTCTTCAAAATTATCTGCAAGCGGATAATCGAACTTCACTTTGGTCGCTATTATATAAGAGTCGCGGGGTTTGCCGGCAAAAAAGTTACCGACCATCTCCTCATTTTTTCCATTCTGGTAGCCGTTTGCCGTATCAAAATGTATCATCCCCGAATTAAAAGCAGCCCGCAGGACACTTGGGTTATCTGCGCGCATCACACCCATGCTTAAGATAGGAATCTTCAATCCGGTACGTCCTAATGTACGGATAGGTATCTTTGTTTGATCCTGTGCCGTATTTTGCAAGGATGAAGACTTTCCCGCGGCTTTTACGCCCTCAGGAAATAAAGCGGCTCCTGCTCCTGCCGCAGCAGTCATACGGAGAAATTTTCTACGGTTAATAACGTTCTTTTTCATAGTGGATGGGATTAAAATAAATATTTCTTGATAATGCCTTAACAACTGAGAGTAAACAAAAATTATTCATGTTTATCATTCGTTATAATTTTTATATAATTAAAAAGCGCTCTCTGTCATCAGACATCAAGCGCTTTTTATAAATAAAGTATATTAATTACTTCCGTTCATGATTTTATCCATTTCTGCGAATTTATCCCCCATATCAAGGTTGTAATAAATACTACGCAAGGCCATTTTATTGTCTAATGCGTCCATATTTAGCTGATATGCTTTTTCAAAGTATGGAAGCGCCTTTCTGAACAAGTCTTTCGCTTTTTCCTTTTCTTCGTTGTATTTCTTTACATCGGCAATATTGTTCGCATTGTCTAATTGATTAACGCCCTGATTGAAATAAATACGTCCAAGGTTTGATAGTGTTTCGGCATTTTCTCCGTCTAATTCAATTGCTTTTTTGAAAAACTCTTCCGCTTTGGCATAATCTTTCAGCCCGGATTCATAGATACGTCCTGCCACGTCATACAACTGGGCGTTATCCGGATCATTCCTGATCGCTGTACTAATATATTCAATCGCTTTATCATTTTTGTTCGAGTTAATATAAATACCTACCAGGTTCAGTATAAAATAAGGTTCTTTGGGGAATATAGCCAACCCTTCTTCAAGCGTTTTTTCCATATTCACCGTATCTTCCGTAATTTTATATTCTTCTGCAAGGTATTGCATGATGTCATTTCGTTTGTAATCAATCCGGCTGGCGCGTTTCATCGCTTCTATCGTTATTGCGTGGTCACCCAGCTGACCGGCTGCGATCGCAGCGTAGTAATTGGCGAAAATATAGGTAGAATCCACCGTTTCTGCCGGTTTTTCACCTTCTTTCATCAATTTACTGTCGACTATTTCGATGTATTGATTAAAGAAATCGTAAGATTTTTTATAATCATTTTGTTCAAAGAAGTATGCAGCACCATTCATATAATAAGGTAAGTTTGCCTTTAGGGTCGATTTGATATCTTTAGTGAACTTAGGTTTTATCTTACCTTTTGCATCCGGAAGATTATCCAATTCGTGTGCTTTCGCAAAAAAGGGATAAATATTCATCAATGCATTATACATCGTTGCTTCATTCGGTTGAACGCCCATCAGTTGTTTGGTATTTTCGGCAGTAAATTGCAAATCTTCAATTTGTCCTGCCGTATACCATGTCTTTGCATCATTTT
>JAIRKN010000206.1 GCA_031260095.1 Tannerella sp.
AAAAAAGACGATTCCCGTGAAGAAAACCGTCTTTTTTAACTTGGTTGAATTGAAATTATTTCTTTGCAGCGTCCAAAGATTTTTTCCTGAATTCTTTCAACATTTTTTCCATCTCTAAAGATGCTTTACGTGCACGGGTTCCTGCTGCTTTGTTACCTTTTTCGATTTGAGCGTTAGCGTCTTCCGTGAATGCGCTGAATGATTCCTCGATTTCCTTTACTAAATTTTTCATTTTCTTCCAGTTTAATTTGTCTATTTAATTACTCTTTAAATTTTAACGTTGCAAAGATATATAATTATTGAAATATATAAGGGGTTCGTTGGAAAACTTTTCATTTAAGAATTATAAAAATAGGATAAAAGTCTCAGAAAGTGGTCATAATTACACATGAGCAGACTTTTTGTGCGTTTTTTTGCTTTTTTTTATGTTGCCGATTCGCGTATGGACATAATTTTTTTAACTTTGTCGCTCCAAGATATTACGAAAAACAATAAAATGACATATATTATGGATGCAAAGATTCAGGAATTGACCGAAAAGATCTACCAGGAAGGCGTAGAGAAAGGGAATGAAGAGGCGGGCAGGATTATTGCGCGCGCTAAGGAAAAAGAAGAGTCGATTATTAACGAAGCGGAAAAAAAAGCCGGACAGATTATAGCAGATGCTGAAAAGCAGGCGGGAGAAATAAAAAAAAATACGGAAGCCGAATTGAGATTGTTTGCTTCGCAGGCGGTGGAAGCGCTTAAAAGTGAAGTGACCAATCTTATAACCGGTAAAATTGTAACGGATAACGTGAAAGCAGCTACAGTCGATGCTTCTTTTATGCAGAAAACAATTCTTGAAATAGCCCGCGAATGGGCTAAGAACGAAGATATAACCATCCGTACCTCCGATGCAAAAGCATTAACCGAATATTTTGAGGCGAATGTCAAAGATATACTGAATAAAGGCATTAAGATAGAACAGGTGAACGGCAAAAATACTTCATTTACACTTGCGCCGGCTGATGGTTCTTACAAAATCAGTTTCGGGGAAGACGAGTTTATTCATTATTTTAAAGAATTTTTGCGTCCGCAACTTATTGAAAAGCTTTTCTGATGAGCAAATATTATTATTTAATTTCGGGCTTACCGGCAATAACACCGGATGATCATAAGCCTGCCTATACAGTCGCGGAATTTAAGACTGAAATAACGACGGTATTGTCCGAACAGGATCAGAAACTGGCGGATTGGTTTTTTCTTCCGTACGATAATCGTAACTTATTGGCGTATCTTAGGAATACGCCGCGTTATGTATTTGATGAGCGCGGAGTTTATACGGAAGAGATAATAAAAGAGATTTGTGATTCAATGGAGAGTGAAGACCGCGCTCCGGAGAACATACGGGTTCCTGATTATTTAATAGAATTTATAAGGGATTATTATGAGCGTTTTGGCGATACGGAGGTTTCGGAATATAACGTCTTATGGGAAGACAGGATCTCGGCGATGTACTATCATGAAGCCATGACTTGCGGAAATACATTTCTGTCTTCGTGGTTTGAAATGAATCTGAATATCGGGAACGTAATGACGGCCGTTAATATTCGCAGGCATGGTCTTGACCGCGAGGATTATATTATCGGAGATAATGAAGTGGCGGAACAGTTGCGTCATTCAAGCGCCCATGATTTTAATCTTGGTAATTCATCTGATTATATGGCCGAACTGGTACAAATTGCGGAAGAGCGGGATCTGATGGTTCGTGAAAGACGTACGGATGTATTACGATGGAACTGGCTTGAGGAACATACATTTTTCAAGACTTTTGATATAGAAAGCGTTCTCTCTTACCTGATACGCCTTGAAATGCTGGAAAGATGGGCCGGACTTGATAAAGTGAAAGGCGAAGAAACATTCCGCAGGCTTGTCACGGAGATGAAGCGTGAAAGTCAGGATACATTGAACGAATTTAAAGAAAATAATAAATAAATTATGGCAACTAAAGGAATCGTAAAAGGTATTGTGTCAAACCTTGTAACGGTAGAAGTGGACGGAGCCGTTTCACAGAATGAGATATGTTATATTACTGTGGGAGAGGTGCGTCTTATGTCGGAAGTGATAAAGGTGATTGGAAGAAATGCTTACGTTCAGGTATTTGAAAGTACGCGCGGGATGAAAGTCGGTGATGAAGCTACGTTTGATGGCCACATGCTTGAAGTAACCTTAGGCCCCGGTATGTTATCACGAAACTATGACGGTCTGCAAAACGATTTGGACAAGATGAAAGGTGTGTTTCTCAGTCGTGGGGAATATACATATCCGTTAGATAAAGAACGTTTATGGGAATTTAAGCCGTTGGCTAAAGTTGGCGATACGGTTAAGGCAGGCTCGTGGCTCGGCGAGGTGGATGAAAACTTTCAGCCGCACCGTATTATGATTCCTTTTGTATTTCGGGGAACATATAAAATCAAATCGTTGGTCGAATCAGGTCAGTATACCATTGATCATGTTATTGCGGTTGTGACGGATGAAGCCGGACATGACCATAACGTCACGATGATACAGAAATGGCCGGTTAAACGCCCTGTTACCTGTTATAAAGAGAAGCCGCGTCCGTATAAATTACTGGAAACGGGCGTTCGTATCATTGATACGGTCAATCCGATCGTAGAAGGAGGAACGGGATTTATACCGGGACCGTTCGGTACGGGAAAGACGGTTCTTCAACATGCTATATCCAAACAGGCGGAAGCGGATATTGTTATTATGGCGGCTTGCGGCGAGCGCGCCAATGAGGTGGTAGAGATATTCGTAGAATTTCCGGAGTTGGATGATCCGCATACGGGACGCAAACTAATGGAACGAACGATTATTATAGCCAATACCTCCAATATGCCTGTGGCGGCGCGTGAAGCGTCCGTTTATACCGCGATGACAATTGCCGAATATTATCGTAGCATGGGTTTGAAAGTGCTTCTGATGGCCGATTCCACATCACGTTGGGCGCAGGCTTTGCGTGAGATGTCGAATCGTTTGGAAGAACTGCCGGGTCAGGATGCGTTTCCTATGGACTTGTCGGCTATTGTAGCGAATTTCTACTCCCGTGCGGGAATGGTTACTCTGAACAATGGAAAAACCGGTTCCGTAACTTTTATCGGAACGGTTTCTCCGGCCGGTGGCAACCTGAAAGAGCCGGTTACGGAAAACACGAAAAAAGTGGCGCGTTGCTTCTATGCTTTGGAGCAGGCGCGCGCCGACCGGAAACGTTATCCGGCAGTGAATCCGATAGATAGTTATTCAAAATATCTGGAATATCCTGAATTTGAAGAATACATCACCAAGCATATTTCTCCCGAATGGATCGGGATGGTCAATGAAGTGAAGACCCGTATGCTGCGTGGTAAAGAAATTTCCGAACAGATTAATATCCTGGGCGATGATGGCGTACCGGTTGACTATCATGTTATTTTCTGGAAATCGGAACTGATTGATTTTGTCATATTGCAACAGGATGCGTTTGATGCGATTGATTCTGTTTGTCCGCTGGAACGTCAGCATTATATGCTTAACAAGGTGATAGATATTTGTCGCAGGGAATTTCTGTTTGAGAATTTTCCGGAGGTTTCCGAGTATTTCAAGAGGATGATAAATATTTTTAAGCAGATGAATTATTCGGAGTTCAGAAGTGATAAGTTTAATGAATACGACAAACAGGTTGAGTCCCTGGTTGAAGAAAGGAAAAAATAAAAAGAGCATATATATGGCAACAAAAGCATTTCAAAAGATATTTACGAAGATAACAAAAATTACGAAGGCTACATGTTCGCTGAAAGCTACCGGAGTGGGATATGACGAATTGGCTTCGGTAGACGGGAAACTGGCCCAGGTCGTGAAGATAGAAGATGATGAGATCACATTGCAGGTTTTTTCGGGAACAGAAGGTATACGTACCAATGCCGAGGTCGTTTTTATGGGTAAAGCTCCGACGCTGAAAGTGGGAGAGCAACTGGCCGGACGGTTTTTCAATGCCTACGGCGAGCCGGTCGACGGAGGGCCTATCCCGGAAGGGCGTGAAGTAGAGATCGGCGGCCCTTCGGTAAATCCGGTGCGCCGTAAACAACCATCGGAACTTATTGCTACGGGGATAGCGGGTATTGACCTGAACAATACACTGGTGACAGGGCAAAAAATACCGTTCTTCGCCGATCCCGATCAACCGTTCAATCAGGTGATGGCGCTTGTTGCTTTACGCGCCCGATCTGACAAAATCATACTTGGAGGAATGGGTATGACAAACGACGACTATTTGTTTTTTAAAAATACATTCAGTAATGCCGGCGCGTTGGATCGCATTGTAAGTTTTATCAATACAACGGAAGATCCGTCCGTAGAACGTATATTAGTACCCGACATGGCGCTTACGGCGGCGGAGTACTTTGCGGTAGAAAAAAATGAAAAAGTATTGGTGCTTCTGACGGATATGACGAATTATGCCGATGCGCTTGCGATTGTATCGAATCGTATGGATCAGATACCTTCAAAAGACTCTATGCCGGGTTCTCTTTATTCGGATCTTGCGAAGATTTATGAGAAAGCCGTTCAGTTCCCGGACGGGGGGTCTATCACGATCATTGCGGTGACAACACTTTCCGGCGGCGATATTACGCACGCGGTACCGGATAATACCGGATATATCACGGAAGGGCAGTTATATTTGCGTCGTGACAGCGACGTGGGTAAAGTTATTGTCGATCCGTTCCGTTCGCTTTCCCGTCTGAAACAATTAGTGACAGGTAGAAAGACGCGCGAGGATCATCCGCAGGTGATGAATGCGGCTGTACGTCTTTATGCCGATGCGGCCGACGCAAAGACGAAAATGGAGAACGGGTTTGATCTGACGGATTATGATCATCGTACGCTCGCATTCGCAAAAGATTATTCGGAAAAGCTGCTGGCTATTGATGTGAATCTGGATACGACGGAAATGCTGGATGTGACATGGCGACTGTTTGCCGAACATTTTACACCGGCAGAAGTAAATATAAAACAGGAATTTGTCGATAAATACTGGAAAAATGATTGATAACCGGCAATGCACCATTAATCGCTAAAGGATGGCTATAACGTTTCAATATAACAAAACCTCGCGTCAAGGATTGGAGAAACAATTGAAAGTACGCGAACGCGCTTTGCCGACTATCAAAAGCAAAGAAAACGCCTTGCGCCTTGAGGTGAAGCGAACGAAAGACGAGATGAACGCTTTGGAGGAAAAACTTGAAAAAGAGATCCGAAGCTATGAAACCATGGCCGGATTATGGAGTGAATTTGATCCCACTCTGATCTCCGTAAAAAATGTGGCATTATCGTCTAAAAAAGTAGCCGGAGTGCTTATTCCGGCGCTTGATGAGATCGCGTTTGATATCAAACCGTTTAGTCTGTTTAGCCGGCCATCCTGGTTTTTGGATGGAATAAACATATTAAAAACACTGGCTTCGACCGGAATTGAGGCGGAATTTACAGGATTGAAACTGAGTATGCTGGAACATGCCCGCCGTAAGACGACACAAAAACTCAATCTTTTTGAGAAAGTTCAGATTCCGGGTTACAAAGATGCGATACTTAAAATAAAAAGATTCATAGAAGATGAAGAAAGCCTTGCCAAATCATCACAGAAAATCATGCGCGCCAATCAGGAAAAACGGAGAAAAGAGGAGGATAAATCATGATTGTGAAAATGAACAAATACGCCTGGCTGGTATATCATAAAGAATATGACGCCTTTCTGGAGTGTTTACGTTCCTTTGGGGCCGTACATATCAAAAGTTTCAGGCCAACGGGAGAGCTTCCTGTGATTCGGAAACTAACGTCGGAGGACAAGCGTGTAAAATTGCAGCTTGACTATCTGGATACCTTGCTTAAATCCGAAGAAAAAAGAGAGAAAGACGCTTCCGGTGATCCGGCGATTCGTCATGCCGGCGAATCAATAGATCCGGCGGCGGCTTCTGCTTCCCTGCAATTTCCGTCGCGGGAAGAAGGGGATAAGTTACTGGGCAAAATAGAAAATCTGCGGGATGAATTGGGCAAAATTCACACAGCGCTTGTTTCTCTGGAGAAAGATCGTGAAATCATGTCCGTATGGGGTGATTTTGCCTATGATAAGATTGAAAAATTACGGGAGGCAGGTTATGTGATTACCTTCTTTAGCTGTCAAACGTCACATTACGACACGACCTGGGAAAGCAAATACAATGCCTTTGTGATTAATACGGTACAACCGCTTACTTATTTTATAACCATAACGCCTTCCGGAATGGAAATCCCTGTGAATGCGGATCGCGTAAAAATGCCGCTGAAAGATTACAAACAGATCTGTTCGGAAACAGAGCGGGAAAACAAGCGAAAAGAAGAGGCCCATGCGGAGCTGTTGACGACGGCTCATCAAAGCTATGGAGCGCTGAAGGCGTTGAAGACGGACATAGAAAACGAGTTGGCATGGAATAATGCACTAGTACAAACAAAACGGGAAGCCGACAAGAAAGTGATGTTTCTTGAAGGTTGGATACCTGACGATAAAACGGCTGAGATGGAGAAAACGCTTGCCGGCGAAGGGTTTTATTACCGGAAGATAGAGATAACAGATGAAGATGTGATTCCGATAAAGCTTCGGAACAATAAATTCACAAAACTTTTTGAGCCGGTAACGAAACTCTACTCCTTACCGAATTACAAAGAATTGGATCCGACGCCTTTGTTTGCTCCCTTTTTTATGTTCTTTTTCGGCTTATGCCTTGGCGACGGGGGCTATGGACTGTTGCTTATCATCGCTTCGATCCTTCTGAAACGTAAAGGAAAAGAAAATATAAAGCCGGTGGCCACTTTGTTGTTATATTTCGGCGTCATGACCCTGGTTGTCGGGACGGTTACCGGTACGTTTTTCGGGGTTTCGATCATCGACATGCCCGGCCTCTCGCCGGTGAAAAACTATTTCATCTCGAATGAAAACCTGATGATCATATCCCTTGTCATCGGATTCTTCCACGTCATCTATGCGAAATTTATAGCCGCGATAAAGATAAAAATACAGCGGGGATTGAAATACAGTCTTTCTGCTTTCGCCTGGATTTTTGTCATTCTTTCGCTGGCCTGTATTTTTGTGCTGCCGATGATTCATGCGGAGTTACCAAAGCCCGTAGAATATATTTTGTATGGCATTGCCGTTATAGGTGGCGCTATCGCATTATTCTATAATACTCCGGACAAGAATATCTTTCTTAATTTCGGCGCAGGCCTGTGGACTACGTATAATACGGTATCGGGATTGGTAGGCGATGTGCTTTCCTATATCCGGTTGTATGCGATCGGCCTTACCAGCGCGTTACTGGGAGGCGTGTTCAACTCTATGGCGATTGATATGACGGCAGAGATAAACCCGTTCATACGTTGGCTTCCGATGTTATTGATACTTCTTGTCGGACATGCTTTAAACATCGGTCTGAGCCTTATCAGCTCACTTGTACACCCTCTGCGTCTTATTTATGTCGAATACTACAAAAACTCCGAATTTGAAGGAGGAGGGCTTGATTATACACCTTTCAGGAAATTATAAAACAAAAACAATAACTTTAAAAAAAACAGAAGATTATGGAACCAATTGTATTAGCTTACGTAGGAGTAGCTTTAATGGTAGGATTAAGTGGGATCGGCAGCGCTTACGGTTTGACGATTTGCGGCAATGCCGTTGTCGGGGCGATGAAGAAAGCGCCCGAAAAGATGGGCGCATATATCGGGCTTAGCGCCCTGCCGAGTTCGCAGGGATTATATGGCTTTGTCGCCTATATATTGATGGTGCAACCACTTCTGGTGGCAGAGATCACCTGGCTGGTGGCCGCCGGTATTTTCGGCGCCGGATTATTAATGGGGTTTGCGGGTCTCTTCTCTGCGATTCGCCAGGGACAGGTCTGCGCCAATGGAGTAGCGGCTACGGCGGCAGGTCATAACGTCTTTGCCGCTACGATGGTCATGGCGGTATTCCCTGAATTATATGCGATCCTGGCGCTGGTCGTAACGATCCTTATGCTGGGAACATTTGCCTGAACTGCGCAGAGAGATGAAACTCAGTAAAAAAGTATACGGTATTTTTATATTTCTATTCATCCGTACATATTCTTTTTCCATAGAAATATGGAAAGAATATGTACGGGAAAAGGAATGGAAGTTTAATCTTTTATATTTATCTAACGTAATAGTTCTTTGATGATGCGCGTCGTCACCAGCGAGGGCGTTCCATCCTTCCGTCATGACGGATACAGACGTGTTCGCAATTGCAGGGAGGAGCATGACGGGGGCGGCGCTCCGTCACTGTGACGGCATTCATGCCTCCGCCTTTGCGTTCGTCCTTTGCGAACCCGCGCTCACTCTTCGTCATTGCGAACCCGCAGGGTGAAGCAATTCAGGTGCATCCAGAGCCTTGATTGCCGCGTCGCTCCGCTCCTCGCAATGACGAGGTGTGTGTCCGTCATGACGGACACCTGGTTCGCAATGACGAGAGGGAGCATGACGGGGCGGTTTCTGTCATTGCGGAGTGTTCGCAGGTCATGGAATGATGGGCGAGATGATCTCCGACAGGGACTTTTGCCGGCGGACTTGACCCACCGCCCGGCGTACCATACATTTTGACCTCGCTCTTTGTCGGTGTATTCCAACAAATGGCACGGATGGGGATCAGATCAATCCATTGCATTCCTCTGAAATATTACGATTATTTCACATCCGGTTCTGTTTTTAATTCAACCCAAACAATTCTTGGAGCTGTTCCTGATTCCAGTCGGACGGTAATATTATTGGTACCGTTTTGGGCAGCGGTCAACGGACAATCGAAACACAATGCCCGAACAACATCCTTACTAAGAGGAGCAATATCGGCATCTGTTGTAACATTCGTTTTTGTACCGTTTAATGTTGCGGAACAAACTGTTTCCTTCACACCTTCACTGTTCCCCAAACCGACAATTAACCAAAGTTTGCCGGATACCGGTTTCGGAGCGAATGGAACGGTAAATTTGGCTTCGGGATTGGGCGTTTGCGGAAGTTGAACATGACTGTTCACCCCCGGAATAATATCGTGATAACAAACCGGATATCGTCGTACCGATTGTAATACAACATCATCACCGACTCCTTTTTCCAATAAAGTACGATAATCCTTTTCATCAACCGGACAAAAAGAGGGAACAAGATGACCGGGCGTAGGATCAAACCAGTTGTACAGATAGATGTTACGTGTGCCGCGAAAACGGGCAGAGGAAACGAAACCATAGAGAATTGCCAAATCATTCAGGAGTTGTTTTCCGCTGGGCCAAGCTCGGGAGTTCATTTCTAATCCCGGCGCAATGGCAACATTAGCCGAATGTCCTGAAACATCAGAATCCAATCGTTCGCGCCAACGTTCAACCGGAATATCAAAATCGCTTGTTGCAAAAAACGGCGTTGGAATGACGAGATCAATGGAACCTTC
>JAIRKN010000213.1 GCA_031260095.1 Tannerella sp.
AGCATACCTTTTATCAGTTCCCCGGTCTGCACCTGCCAGGCCCAGTTGAGCATCGGGAAGATCTCCCGTACAAACGCCTCGTCGCCGGTCGATTTCAGGTAGTCGAATGCCTGGATAATGAGGTAACCGGTAATCTCCACATGATCATTTTCATGAACATGAAAGGCCCTATTCCCGACACCCTGCGCATTTTGAATCCGGCCCTCCCTCTTCCATATATCATAATAGAAACCGAGTATCTGCCGGGCCTCCTCCGTATAGCCTAACTTAAGCAGTGCCCGCGACACCCCGTACTGATCGCGCACATACCCCAAATGATAATTATAACCTGCGATAACGGATCCCTCCATAGCCTGCTGACACTTAATCATAACCGAAACGTCGTCGATCGTCTGCAACAGCTTATCCCGCAACGGCAGGGATGCCGGGAGCAACTTATCAAAATCCTTCCGCCGCGCGGTAAACCCGTCCCACCAAGTGCGAGCCTGTTCTCGCAACGAACCGATTCCGGCTGACAGCACCTGATCGGCCGTTGTCACACACTCCGGATAAGAAGGCCCTCCGGCAACCAAAAACACGCTCTCCCCCGCTTCGATCTGCAACCTGTCGGACGTGAGCCGCGCGTTGCCAAGCGTGACGAATTGATGGCAGGCTTCCTCCCCGACCGGATAGTCATTATAAAAGAATGTAGCGGCGGGCGTTTTCAGCAGGAGGGCCGACGCCACCGGTTGAGACGAAGCAAACAGCGCCGGATTATCCAGCACGACACCATCCTTCAACAGGCCGGTCAAAAAATAAAACGAAGAAGTCGCTTTTATTTCCCGGACAAAGCAAGGCCGGTCTGCCGTCATAAAATCAGTTATCTCGGCCACCGGCGTTCCCTGCCTCGTTATCCGGTGGTGCCATACGGCCGCGCCATTCTCGCGGACGGAAGTGACCGCGAGGCCCGGCTCCAGCGTCATAGCCAACACCGAAGGAGCGCTGTAAGGCGGCCCCAGCAGTTGCACCACATCCGCCTGCCGTCCGTACATCAACATCCGCCCATTCCCGATACAATGTATAGCCGTTTCCTGTCCGTTCAGAATCTGGGCAGACAAAAACAACCACAGGCAGGCGATCTTCAAGATCAAGCGACTTATCAAATACATCTTCATCATACAATCACAAATTATAAATTAAAGTCCTTCTATTTCCAGATTATACTCGCGCAGGTTCACAATATTCTCCGTCCAGACCCACCATGCCGGTCGATTATGATAGGTGCCCGACTGCTCTGTGCGGACAGCCGCATCGCCTTTCGCCCGAACCGCACGCATAACGGTTTCAGCCTGCGTCCGGCTATCATAAGGCCCGAAGCGGATATCCGTAACCGGCAGCGCCTTATCGCTTTTCAGCCGAAAAGCCTTACCGCGCACATACTGATAATCAATATGTGCATTCACCTTATCCCGGCCATTATGCGTCATAACGAGCAAACCGGTCACATCCAATCCGGTGAGCGGGTCGGCAACGCGCGGCATTAAACGTAACCGTTCATTATCCGAATCATCTGCGCCGGCGCATACTTCAAGTGCATTCATCGCGGGACCTTGATTCGCACCGTTACTCAGGTCACAGATACGATACCAGCGTCCATCGGGCATAATATTCACTCCTTCGGGAATGATCCACAACCATCGGCGCCAGTCGATACCTCGTGACGGATCGGCATAATCCATATTCTTATCATAAGTATAACGTGCGATATTAGCCAGCAACTGTCCGGCATGATCCATCTGATCGAGCACAAGAGCCGAATGCGTCAGCCACCCGATACCATAGCCCATGGCAAGCACGGGAGCATCTCCGTAGCGTTGATTCAGTTGACGAGTCAACGTGTTGCGACTGATCTGCGTCATTTCAGCATCCATCTTTTTCGGATCAAGACCTTCACGATACAGCCCGAACCAGATATGGATCAAGCAATCCTGCAAGCTGGGCAACACCGAATTACGCGCCACCCGCCACATCCGATTGTGATCAGGCCCGTGTGCCAGGAGCCGTATCATCGCCGCACGAATCCTTCCGGCATAACTCCTGTACTGATCTGCCGGCGCCTTATCGCCCATTTCCTCCGCAATATCCGCCGAACACTCCAGGGCGGTCATAGAAGAATAACTTGCATAAACCTCGTACATATCACTATTAGCATAATTAGCCCGTATTTTCCGCATATCCGTCTCCGTGCTCATGCCCGGAGGTATTTGCCTGCCGCCGCCGGACCAGCCCGTAAACTCACCCTCACTATAAATTACATCCATCCCGGTACGATCCATTAGCCAGCAGATAAAATCAGCGGCATCCTTCGTAGTCTGCCACCGGCTTTTACGGTAGACGCTATCGCGCGAAGCGGTCAACCACTCGCCCGTCGGCATACCCAACAGCTTCCACGCATACCACCGGTTTACCATCACAGAAGCATGAGCTTCCAATTCCTCCGCCCCCGGTATTTCATTAATCTGATTGGGCGTCCCGTGCTGTGGCGGATACAGGACAAACGACCAGTGAGGAGGCGCGTCGGCCGGATACCGTTCAGCCGCGAACGCCGTATTATCCGGTCCGTTGGCCGGGTCATGATCGTGACGGTAAAAATAGAGCCACTTATCGCAAAAATCCACAAAGGCTGTGGTACGTTCCGCGTCTTCCGCACATCTCAGCGCAAGCCGTACATAATGGTCGGCTGTGCGTCCGTAGGCTTGCCGGTAAATGCCAACCGGTTCCCAGGTCCCGATCCCCTGATACCCGCCATAAAAAGGAGACCGTTCGCCTGTTTCATAGAAAAACCCCGACTTTTCAAATTTCTCGTCGATATTCGCCAGGTTTGCCGTCCAGATATTGGAAAGCATGGCGCCTTCCGGTTTGTCCGACAGAAAACGGATCTGCGCGCCGCGAAAATCTCCGGACGCTTCCGGATAGTCCACTTTTGCAGGAAGATCGGCCTCGCTGTTATAAAGCACTTCCGACAACGCTTTCACCAATGGTTCGGGATCGGGCACACGGTCGGAGGCAAAAGCCGCCTGAGCATCCTGCCGGTCTACCGTCTGCTTACCGAAAGCCACAAGATTACCGGCAGGCTCCACCTCTTTCGGCAGTTCGAGCGTGACACCAAAAATCAGGATCTCCCCCCTGATCTCCTCATTACTGCGGACAGCGAGATGCCGTATCGGAAGCGGTCGCGGCGTGACGGCCAAGTAATAACTTTTGCGTCGGTCACCATTTCCGATAAATTCACCCTCCTCCTTCACCTGCAAGGCATGTCTTAGAACATCCATATATTCGGAACGTGAAGCAAACGGCTCACGGATTGCCCGGCCTGCCTCGTGTGAAGGATGCTTCCATGCATTAAAAAACCAGGAAGTAAAGCCCGTGATAACCGGAATACGATCGGAAGACCCGTCCTGATAGACAATCTCAATCTCACCCAACCGGCTACCGATTTGTATCTGATCCTCCCGCTTTTCCCTCAGTTCGGGATGCTCGCCCCAGTGCGCAACTCCCTGATCCCAACTGTTAATCATCCCCAGCAGATAGACCGTTTGTGCCTGCGTACCTACCGGGATCGTTTCCATGTTGCCGTTCCTAATGCGGCTCGTCCCGTCCCAATCGCCTTCCGCGGCAGCAAAAAACGGAATCGTACGACACCGCATAACCATTGCCGCCGGATCTAATCTCACGCCATAAAGACGATTCAGACTAACCTTACCTTTCGGCGGCAACATAGCAGACAGTACGCATCCTAAAAACACTATTAAAAAAAAGACTTTCAGAAACAGGTTCAAAGCCCGGTAACCGGTAAATACATGGTGAATCTTCATTGTTTTTTTCTGATTATTTGTAAAATATGTTTTTAAAAATGGCGTAAAGTTATATACAAAACCTCAGTTTTCCAAAATTCTTTCGGAAACCGCCCAGGCAAATGCATCTTAATTCATTAGAAAATTGTAATGTTCATTCTGTTCATAATAAATTTATTTTATATGTCAGTAGAGCAGGAGCTGTCTCAAAAAGGAACAGCTCCCATTCATAAAATTACCATCCCGGATTTTGTTCCAGATTATTATTAATTAAAATCTCTTTTGTCGGCAAAGGTAACAAATAATGTTTATTTGCGTCGAACAAACGTTCTTTTTCGACGATAATAAATCCATCCGCATCTGTTTTGTTTTGATAATCGTCCTGCATGTACGGATTTCTGTTAGTCCCTTCAACTAAAATCGGCTCTGTCCAAGCCGTACCTTTGATTTTTATCCCTTTAAGATCTTCGCGCATCTCTGTCTCGGCGGTTTTCCATCTTCTCAAGTCATCTCATCTAAAACCTTCCATAGCCAGTTCAACGATTCTTTCCCTGCGCAATTCCTGTTTCATATCCAATCCGTTTTCCGAAACAAAAGCGTTTGTCAGCGCCGGCATCTGAACCCGTTCACGGATGATATTAACGGTTTTATCCAAATCCGAATCGCTGATGCTTCCGTTTCTCTCAAAAACAGCTTCCGCATAAATCAGCAATACCTCTGCATACCGGATAATATGGCGATCAAAGTTAAGTTTCCGGAGATAGGATATTCCTTCAATATCTTCGGACATAAATTTGTAAACCGTATAACCCGTACTGGCGTTTCTTGAGGGATAGAAAGGCCAACATTCGACACGGTCGGCATAAAGTGGATAATACGCCATGATCCCCGGAGGCATAAACGTCATCGCCATACGCGGGTCGCGGTTTTCATATTCGGACGTCCGTGTATCATATCCCTGGAATAAAAGCGATTTGCTTACAGGTAAACCATCGCTGCATAAATACATATCCGCCAGTTTTTTTGTCGGCAGATAGCCGTTTTGCTCCTGAATATTGCCGGTAAAACTATGGTCCGAAATATCCTTTTGGTACCGTCTGTCCAAAATACATTCGTCGGAATCGTCGCCCGGTTCGATAAACAAGTAACGGTAGCTGTCTGCCGCCATACCTTTGTATAACTCGTATTGATTGCTGTTAATCACATCGTTTGCGGCTTCAATAGCCATATCAAGCCAGGCGTTTGCCTGCTCGTCATTACGGTATTTGCCCCAGGTTCCTTCAAACAGAGCGACCCTTGCCTTCAACGCATTGGCCGCGCCTCTGGTAATCCGGCCTCTGTCGGCAGCAGGCATCGTTTTGCTGTCGGGCAGACCGGCAGCGGCTTCCGACAAATCCTTTATTATCAAATCAACCGTTTCTTTACGTTCTGTCTTCGGCGCATACAGTTCTTCGCTGTCGGTATCGAGAACTTTCGTAACCACAGGCACTCCGCCATATAGCCTGAACAGACGCCAGTAATTATATGCCCTGAAGAACCTGGCTTCGGCTACATATACTTTCACTTCTTCCTTTATTTGAGATTCTTCCGCATTTTGGATGATATGATTGCATCTGCGAATATAAGTATAAGGAGTATTCCAGTTACCATCCGTTTCAGGCGGCTGGTACGTTCCGTTACTGATACTGTTCGGCAGATTGAAAGCGATATCGGAATTAGTGTCAAAGAAAGAAAAACCTTCTAACGACAAATACAAATTATTTGCCGCCAGTTTATAATCGTCGGCTGATTTCCAGAAAGACTTGTCGGATACCGTATCTTTCGGATACAAATCCAAACCTTTGCTGCATCCGGTGAAAAACAGGACAGCAACGACAAACAACCATATAAAATTATTTATTTTCATAATCCATAATATTTAATCATTATCAAAATTTAATGTCCAAACCCAATGAAATCACAGCGCTAAACGGATATGTCTCGGCGTCTCGGCGTTCGTAGATTTCTTCCGGATCGAAAGAATTTCCCATAATACCTTTTGAGAACGTAAACAAATCCTGAGCGCTGACATACACGCGTGCGCTTTGCAGTTTGAGTATACTCAGCAGTGACGGGTCAATGTTATACACAAGGTTGATTACTTTCAACCTCAAATAGGACATATCGAGCATACGCATGGAAGACACTCTCCAGTTCCAGTCACGAATTTCGTCGTAACCGAGAGCTCCGGCCATGATCCGTGGATAAGGAGCTTCGGTATTCTCCGGCGTCCAGTTCTTATTGTGAAAGTAAGCCAGTGTCGGATCCCATATGGAGTTTAACGGCCTGTAGGAAATGTCTTCTACCATACCGGCTCGCTTTCCTACTCCCTGAAAAAACAGGTTCAAATCAAACCGTTTATATGACAGATCAAGATTTACCGAATAGATGTACCGGGGATTTATGTTACCCAAATACTTCATATCGCCCGGATATTCATCAGTACCGTCGCCAAACGCGGTAATTTTGCCGTCGCCGTCAAGGTCGCTGAACATCGCATCGCCGACGTTGATTCTGTTCGGCACAAGACCGCCAATCTTTTTATACTCGGTCAATTGTTGCTCGTTCTGAATAATTCCGGCATACTCATATCCGAAATATGAATTAATGGCGTAACCTTCACGGGCAAAAACCAATCCCTCACCATAGCTGTCATTTCCTTTCAGTTCAATCAGTTTATTTTTGCTGTCACTGATTATTCCGGCAATACCATACTTGAAATCTCCTACTCGGTCATGCCATCCAATCGAAAAATCCCAACCGTCCGTTTTCAGTTTGCCTATATTCATTGTCGGAGCGCTTCCGCCCAATACGGCCGGTAATTCGTCGCGTATTAACATGTTGTTGTTGTATTTGTTGTAGTAATCGAAACTGCCGGACAAGCGTGAATCCAGAAAGGCGAAATCAATACCGACATTCCGGCTCTCAATAGTTTCCCAGGTACGCGCTTCGGAGGCGATACTTGGAATGGCGCCGGTCAATCCCACGTTAGGCGACCCTATCGGATACGTTCCCGAAAGGGAAATAAGCGAAATATAATCATAATTGCCGAAAGACAATTCCTGATTGCCGGCTTGGCCCCACGACAACCGCAATTTAAGGTGGTCGAACACATTCAACGACTTGATAAAGTTTTCTTCCGAAAGATTCCACGAAGCGGAGGCCGCAGGGAATACGGCGCTCCAGCGCTTACCGGGTGCAAACTTTGAGCTGCCGTCCATACGAACCGTCAAATCCATAAAGTATCTGTCGTTGAATGAATATCCCAAACGTCCGAAACCGGAAGAGAGCGCCCAGTCGGAAGCGCCGCCGATAAAGTTTATATATTCCACTTTGGTCTTGTCTGCCATGTTCAGGGTAAACAAGTCATTACTTATAAAATTGTAACCTGTGTTGGATTGATCCTGGTAGTCATTTTCTTCATGCGAAGCTCCTGCCATTAAATTGATTTTATGTTTTCCAAACGATTTGTTGTAATTCAAATATGCAGTATATGACCCGAATAAATTTCTGGAATTAGCATAAGATGCGGAGTTGGGGCTGTTACGGATTTGTTCTGTATGCCCATCCCACGCATACTGGTTGAATGTGGAATTAATCGTACTGTTGTTACCGTATGTCAAAATAAGCCCCATTTGAGCAACCAGTTGCAAATCTTCCATAATTTTTAGATCTCCTTTGATGTTTGTTGTAAATTTGGACACATTCGATTTATATGTCCCACCGTCTACAAGCATCTGTACGGGGTTTTGAAATCCCTGAAAAGTATAAAAATCACCATTCGGATTGTAAACGGGAAGAAAAGGAAGCTCCGACATTATTGTCCTACTGAGCATCGTACCGAGCATGGAAGGCTCAATGACATTCTGATTATCAAAGCCGGAAGAAGTTTCCATATTGAGAATATCAAACAACTTGAAATCATAGTTCATTCTCAAATTATATCTGTCGGCATGGTTTTCCCCTTTTGTGAAAATACTGCCGTCCCTTTTGTATCCTGCTGCGAAAAAATACTTGCTGTTTTCGCCTCCACCGGAAATACTCAGGTCGTGCGACTGGGTCGTACCGGTCCTGTAAATTTCTTTATTCCAGTCCGTATACCCATAAAAGCTGGGATAATTCTCCAAATACTTAAACCAACCCCCTTCAACATCAGGAGGGGCATTCGTTTTTATCTTGTTCATAACTTCGTCGGATAAAACCGGTAAATCGGCATTCCTCAATGCTTCGTTGTACATATCGACAAATTCAATAGTATTAGCCATTTTTTTAAGGTAGTGAGGCATTTTAACACCGAAATTTCCTGAATACTGTAATGAAGGCTTTCCGGATTTTCCCTTTTTCGTTGTCACAAGCAATACACCGTCAGCAGCGCGCGCTCCGTAAATAGAAGCTGCCGCATCTTTCAAGACTGTAATATCGGCAATGTCGTTGGGATTAATGTAATTCATGTCTCCCGGCACACCGTCAATCAGGATAAGCGGTTTGTTCCCACTGTAAGACGACAGTCCCCGTATTTGAAGATTGTAGTTTTCGGCACCGGGACGACCGCTTCCCCGCGTTACGGTTACGCCCGGCATAGCGCCTTGCAACGCACTCATTGCATTTGTGAGGGGACGTGTTTCAAAGATTTGATTATCTACCTTTGATATCGCTCCGGTTAGAGCGCCTTTAACCTTTATTCCATAACCAATAACGATCACCTCGTCCAAAGTCTGTAAGTCTTCCAATAGAGTGATCGTAAGATTATTTCGGTTTTTTACCGGGATTTCCTGCGTCACATAACCGATATAAGAGATTTGTAGTATCGCATTTGCCGCGGCATTCAGCGAAAATTTTCCGTCAACATCCGTCGTTGTTCCGTTGGTTGTCCCTTTTTCGATCACATTTGCCCCAATTACCGGCTCACCCGCCTGATCGACGACCGTGCCCGTGATGCGGATACCGTTCTGCTGCAGTCCGAGCGTTCCCGAAGAATCGCCGCTGCGCGCGCTTGCTGTCACTGTCGCTATCCCCGTCATCAAGAGAAAAGCGGACAGCATCATACTCTTTACAAGTTTTTTTAGTTTGGCATTTTTCATGCCGTTAATCAAATTGTTTGTCATATTTATTATATGATTAATTGTTTTTAATAATGGTATTCTTCTCGTTTTAAAGTCGACGCAACCGGGAGACGATACCAGCGTTTTCCGGTCGTTTTGTTGTCATTTGTTCATTCTGTTTTTTTCATAGGCATTCTGTTTTTAAAAATTATTGACTGTTACCGTTCGAACCGTTGAAGTTCAAAGATTCGAACGGCCTGTTTATACTGTACCCGGCATAACTTTGTGAAGTCAGTCCGGATTGCTTCGTCGCTACGCTTGCAATGACGGGGCGGAGGGGCAGGAGCATGTGGCGTAGAAGCGGCAGGGTGACTGTTCGAAATGAAAGGGAAATGTTGCAGGTGATCCGGCAAATTTTCTTCTTACGAATGTCTAAAGATTTCATTCTTTATGTCGTTTTTTGTATGTTATTAGATAGAGCAAGCCTGCTCTAACGGGCCGGACTTATGGGATAATAGCTTTAAAGATGTTGCTCCAGGGGCCTTTTTCGCCGACGTTGTTTTCCCAACGGTAGGAGAAATAGAAATCTTCACCGCGATATTCTTCGAGAAAGTCGATGACCATGGGCGAATTTGTGTCGAAGAAAGAAAGCGGCATTTTATTTTGATCGGTGGGCATTTCGCCTCCGATCTGTCCGACGAGTTCCATGCCGTGCTGCCCGTCGAGTTTGGCTTTCGAGGTTTCCGAGCCTTGGAAGTCAAACCTCAGATGACGTTCCTGGTCGACAGAGACGAACACCCACGGCCATGTTGTGGCAATAGGTGAATGATCCCTTGTCTTTTTATGAATTGGCACTTCCATCGCCTTGCGGTCGGCATTGGTGACGGGCGGATTGTAGGTGACGTAGGCCTTGAGGAAGTCGCGCACTTTCTTTTCGGCCGCCTTCCGCGCGTCGTTCTTGGCCTGTATGGTGATAGGTGTTCGCGTGGCGAGGTTCTCGGTCAGCGTGAGGGCGCTTTGAAATGTGTTCATCAGCGATTGCAGTTCGCTAATCGCCTGCGAGGAGATACCCCATGCGCTTGTTTTTGTCAGTACATACGTGATTAATCTTTTATGAATGTCCGTATAATCGCCTAGAAAGTATTATCTTTGCAGCATCAAAAATAAAAATAGTATAATATGAATCTGATAGAGTTTATAGAAGCATATCCGGACGAGGCGAGTTGCCGTGCGAAGTTTAAGGAATACCGCGATCATGTCGGGGTAGTATGTCCCAAATGTGGC
>JAIRKN010000232.1 GCA_031260095.1 Tannerella sp.
ATCATATCTATTTTAATTTATTGAAAGACAAAGATAATGCAAGCCGGATGAAATACAAAAAAATATTGAGATATTGGTCAAAATAGCGGTTAGTGGTTAGTGATTCAAACATATACTAACCACTAATCACTAACGGTTACTTTCCATCCCGTACCCGTTGCGAGGACCGAAGCAATCCAGGTTCGCACATGCCCCTGGATTGCTTCGTTCCTCGGATGACGGGAAAGCACACCCCCATCCCGGATTGCTTCACCGTTACATATCCGTTTATTGCAAAAATCCTTTCATGAGCTTGGAAAGCCGAAATTTTTCATGTAGTTTCTTCTATAAATTTCATCGAACATTTTTATGCGTTTGTGTGTAATCTGAAAAATTTTATGCTAACTTTGTCATTATAAATATCAAACGAAAATAGATGAATGGTTTTGTGAAAGTAGCGGCGGCATCGCCGGTAACGAAGGTGGCGAACTGTACGGAAAATATCCGCCGGATAGAATCGCTCATATATAAAGCGGATAAACAGGGCGTACAAATTATAGTCTTTCCGGAATTGTGTATCACCGGTTATACCTGTATGGATTTATTTGTACAACAGACGCTGTTGCATGAAGCGGAAGAAGCATTACTCCGCTTAGTAAACAAGACAAAAGGGCTGAAGTTGTTATGCGCCGTGGGGATGCCGCTGGCAACAGAAAATAACCTGTTTAACACGGCTGTTGTTTTTCAGGACGGGCAGATCCTGGGAATCGTGCCGAAAACGTTTATTCCGAACTGTAAGGAATTTCAGGAGATGCGATGGTTTTCTTCCGGTAGCAAACTGCCGGAAGACAGGATTTGTATCGGAGACGGAATGTATCCGTTCGGAACGGATCTTTTATTTTCTGCAAAGAACTCCGGTGGTCCGGTCGTCGGCGTCGAAATCTGCGAAGACCTGTGGACGCCCGTTCCGCCAAGCTCCAAACTGGTGATGCAGGGAGCGAATATCATCCTGAACCTCTCGGCAAGTAACGAAATCATCGGCAAAAATCAATATCTCAAGTCACTTATCGCCCAGCAATCCGCACGTTGCATTGCCGGATATGTCTATGCCTCCGCAGGATTCGGCGAGTCCAGTACGGATGTTGTTTTTACCGGCAAAGGGTTTGTTGCCGAAAACGGGTCGATCCTAAGCGAATCCGAACGGTTTAATACGGACGACAAACTGGTCGTAAACGATATAAATCTGGATTACCTGCAACATGACAGGCTGGAAAACGTCAGCTTTGCCCCTTCCTTTCGGAATGAAGATGTAACGAAAGTACGTCGTATATTATTTGACGTCGCTCCTTATAAGGGTACGTTTGACAGATTTGTAGATCCGTACCCGTTTGTTCCGGCAGAAGATGACGCTTTGAAAGAACGATGCGAGGAAATATTCAATATCCAGACATTCGGATTGATCAAACGTCTCAGACATATCAATGCAAAATCTGCCGTCATCGGTATTTCCGGCGGACTGGATTCGGCATTGGCGCTGATGGTTACCATACGGGGCTTCGATATGCTGAACATTCCACGTAAAAACATCTTCGGTGTGACCATGCCCGGCTTCGGAACAACAGGACATACTTATAAAAATGCCGTATCTTTGATCAAACAGTTAGGCGTTTCTTTTAAAGAAATATCAATCAAAGAAGCATGTCTGCAACATTTTAAAGATATAGGGCACGACGGCAAAACAACCGACGTCACCTATGAAAATACACAGGCGCGGGAACGTACCCAGATATTGATGGATCTGGCAAACATGACAAATGGTATTGTGATCGGAACCGGCGACCTGTCCGAACTGGCGCTGGGATGGGCGACCTATAACGGCGACCACATGTCGATGTATGGCGTTAATGTCAGTATCCCCAAAACACTCGTCCGTTATCTTGTTGAATGGACAGCGAACAACCTGTCCGACAAAAAAGCGCAAAAAACCTTGTTGGATATCGCGGATACGCCCATTAGTCCTGAACTGATTCCGGCTAATGAAGACGGTACCATTCGCCAGAAAACGGAGGATGTTGTCGGTCCGTATGAACTGCACGACTTCTTCCTCTATCACTTTGTGCGCTACGGAGCGTCGCCGGAAAAGATCTTGTTCCTGGCCCAACAGGCATTCGGAAAAAAATACGAGGATCGCGAAATCAGAAAATGGCTTCGGACATTCCTGCGTCGCTTTTTTTCTCAGCAATTCAAACGCAGTTGCCTGCCCGACGGCCCCAAAGTCGGCTCCATCAGCCTCTCCCCACGCAGCGACTGGCGCATGCCGAGCGATGCTTCTTCCAACCTGTGGCTACAGGAACTGCAAGATGAATCACCGCTGTAACCTGAGTTCGGTATAAGAAAAAAGCTTCCATTCAAAAAATAAACAAATTAATTCGCCGCAGGTGATACATATCAATAGAAAGCGAATTATTTGCACCTCTTAGATTGTCCGCAGGATATTTACGGTGTATGTCCTGACGGACAAAATTGTTTATCTGCATGGTATTCTATTGATATGGAAGCCGTAAACGGCTATTTCTTATCCCGAACTCAGGTTTGTAAGAGGCATACCAACCGATGTAAGAGGCATACCAACGAATGTAAGACGGGTACCCGTCCCTACGCGCCCCCCCGTATCTGTTCTTTGTGAGAACCGACCCCATTTCATGGGGAAAGACGAGAAGATGTAATCTATTTACCTGAGTTCGGTATAAGAAAAAAGCTTCCATTCAAAAAATAAACAAATTAATTTGCCGCAAGTGATACATATCAATAGAAAGCGAATTATTTGCGCCTTTTAGATTGTCCGCAGGACATTTGCGGTGTATGTCCTGACGGACAAAATTGTTTATCTGCATGGTATTCTATTGATATGGAAGCCGTAAATGGCTATTTCTTATCCCGAACTCAGGTCTGTAATATTTACTAAGGAAATACATGCTGTCGTAATTTCATTTTTTACGAATTGACCCATATAATTCCGCCATTGTTTTGCCGAGGAGGGGATGCACAGCATCCGGCGCGATTTCGGATAAAGGTTGCAGGACAAACGTCCGCTGATGTATCAGGGGATGCGGGATGGTCAGTTCCGGAGTTTGCAAGATAAGATCTTCATATAACAGGATGTCAATATCTATCACACGGTCGTGATAATCCCGATTGATCGTCTTTTTAGTGCGACCCATTATGCGTTCGATTTCCTGCGTTGCATGTAACACTTCTTCCGGCTGCAAATTCGTTTCAACCCCGGCAACTGCATTCAGATATGTCTTTGAAGAGGTATATCCCCAAGGCTCGGTTTCATAAAAACTCGAAAGGGCAAGAATCTTTCCCACCCTTTCTGAAATAAGCGCAAGCGCTTTCGCTATGTTCTTTTCTTTATCTCCCAGATTGGATCCTAAACCGAAGTAAATCATTATTAAAGGATCAGCATCGCATCGCCATAAGCACAAAAACGATATTCTTCTTTGATTGCCGTATGATAAGCATCCATGATAAGATCATAACCTCCGAACGTTGCAGTCATCATCAGTAAAGTGGATAAAGGCATGTGAAAATTCGTGATCATACTGTTTGCAATACTAAATTCGTAGGGCATAAAGATAAATTTATTGGTCCATCCGTCATATTCTTTCAGGTGTCCATCCGTACTGACCGATGATTCGATAGCGCGCATCACGGAAGTGCCGACAGCACATATCTTTTTATTGTTGTCTTTGGCTTCGTTCACTGATCTGGCAACTTCCGCGCTGATTTTCATCTGCTCCGAATCCATTTTATGTTTGGACAGGTCTTCCACATCTATCTCCCGGTAGTTTCCCAATCCGGAGTGAACCGTCACAAATTCAAATTTGCGATCTTTTATCTCAAGTCGCTTCATCAGTTCACGGCTGAAATGAAGACCTGCCGCAGGAGCGACAACAGCGCCCTCTTCCTTTGCGTAGATCGTCTGATAACGCGCTACATCCTCCGCCTCCGCTTCACGCATTATATATTTAGGAAGTGGCGTATGCCCCAATCCATACAACATTTTACGAAATTTTTCATGCGAACCGTCAAACAGGAAACGAAGCGTACGTCCGCGTGATGTGGTGTTATCAATGACTTCGGCGACTAAGGAATCGTCTTCGCCAAAATATAACTTGTTGCCGATACGGATCTTACGCGCCGGATCAACCAGTACGTCCCATAAACGAAGATCCGGATTCAATTCCCTCAACAGAAACACTTCAATACGCGCGCCCGTCTTTTCCTTATTCCCATACAAACGGGCGGGAAACACTTTGGTGTTATTCATTATGAAGACATCGCCCTTACCAAAATACTTGATAAGGTCTTTAAATTCCTTGTGCTCAATCTTACCTTTATTCCGGTGAATAACCATCAAACGCGATTCATCGCGAAACCGGGCCGGATATTGAGCAATCAATGATGCCGGTAATGTAAATTTGAATTTTGAGAGTTTCATATCTGTTTTATCATATTTATATTTCTATCTAAATTCCGGGTACTGATTGATCCAGAAAGATGTCTATATCTTCCGGATCCAGACACTTATCAAGCGTAATCCCTCCTATACGCGTTCTTTCCAATGCAATCAGGTAGGCGCCCGAATCAAGCGCATATCCAATGTCACGTGCTAAAGCTCTGATATATGTACCCTTACTGCATACCACACGTATTTTTATAACAGGTAAATCATACGCTATTAATTCTATTTCATCAATCACCAGTGCCTTTGCTTTCAGAGGCACGTCAACGCCCTTTCGAGCCAGTTCATACGCCCGTTTTCCGCCTACATTACATGCGGAAAAAGCCGGAGGTATTTGTTCTATCTGTCCGACAAAGTCCATCAGTACCCTTTCGACTTTCTCACGTGTGATATGTTCTGTCGGAAAGGTAGCGTCTACCTCCTTTTCCAGATCAAACGAAGGCGTCGTCGCCCCCAGTTTCAATGTCGCCACATATTCCTTTGTCTGTCCCTGAAATTCTTCAATCCGTTTGGTAGCCCGCCCTGTACATAAAATCATCACGCCTGTCGCTTTCGGATCCAACGTCCCGGCATGGCCTACCTTTATTTTTTTTACACGTAACTTACGCGAAAGTTTGTAACGAAACTTATTCACCAGATCAAATGACGTCCAATCGAGCGGTTTATTAAAACATACAACCTCTCCAGCCTCAAAATTCATCATATCAATGCGTCAACGAATAGATCACAACAAACAGCCCTATCGCAATACAATAGTACGCAAAATAGATCAGTTTGCCTCTTTTTACTATATTAATCATCCACTTACAGGCAAAAACGCCTGCTAAAAATGCCGTTACAAAACCACAGATCAGAGCACTTACCGGTATAGTGGAGAATGCCGTGATCTCGTTTCCTTTCAGTATTTTCAACACATCCAGCATAGCCTCTCCCAATACTGGAATAATGACCATCAGAAAAGAGAATTTTGCCACTTTTTCCTTTTTATTTCCAAGCAGTATCCCCGTAGCGATGGTTGATCCCGAACGTGAAAGACCCGGCAATACGGCACATGCCTGAGCAATGCCGATAATAAAAGCATCCCGGAACGGGATCTCTTCTTTCCGGCGCGGCCGGGCAAAATAAGATACCCCCAGCAATGCTGCCGTGAGCAACAACATACATCCAACCAGCATCAAGCCGCTACCAAATAAATCTTCCACCGTATCTTTAAAAAACAATCCGACAATTCCAACCGGAATCATTGAAAGTAAAATTTTCAAAACGTTTTTTGTTTCTTCATTCCATTGAAAAGAAAATAATCCTTTGAATAAACCTGATATTTCGGCCCACAAAACAACGAGCGTACTCAACACCGTTGCTACATGGAGAAGAACGGCAAAAGCAAGATTTTCTTCGCCGTTCAATCCGAAAAAAGTTCCGGCAATCGTCAAATGCCCGCTACTGCTAACCGGCAAAAATTCCGTCAGACCCTGGATAATGCCTAATATAACGGCTTCAATCTCGTTCATGTCTTATTTTTTCAGCAACTGACGCCGGAGTATCTTTCGGTTTCCTCAAAATACCAACTACCACAAGCGCAAAACCTGATACGGTTACGATCGGAGCCACTACAATACGTTGTTTACTGAATATAGCCGGATTAAACGATACACCGTCGGTTGAATCTCCTCCACTCATCATAACAAAACCAATAATGATCAACACGACAGCCACTGCTATCACAATAAAATTTTCTTTTCCAAATGCAAAATCTTTCATAAATGTATATGTCTTTTTATATCCTATATATAATACAATTTTCCCCTTGCCATGCGCAAGTACCTGTTCACTGCAAAATAGGCTGCGATAACAGATAAAAGAATACCGGCAATCAGGATAATACCATAGATAAGCCACAGGGTATCTCTGTTCAGCACCTCCTCAAAACCGAAAAACTCATGCTTTACATAATATAACGAACCGGTCAGCATGATTATTGCAATCACACCGGAAATCAAACCGCTGATAATATTATGCCGGATAAAAGGCCGCCGGATAAAAGCGGGAGTCGCACCGACAAGACGCATGGTGTATATAAGGAATCGTTTTGAATAAATCAACAGTCTGACCGTATTGTTGATAAGCACAAAAGAGATTGCGATCAATACGATAAGCAGAACAAACAGTATAACTCCCACCCGGCGGATATTCCGGTTCACCATTTGCATCATATCCTTGCGATACACCACATCAGCAACGCTTGCCTTGGAAGAAATCCGCTTTTCAATGACCGGAAGGCTGTCCGGATGAGTGTATTCCGACTTTAACCTGACTTCGATAGAAGCATGGAAAGGATTAAAGCCTAAAAACGTTTCGGGGTTTTCACCCAATTCGCGCTGCATTTCAAGCGAAGCTTGCTCTTTCGATATATATTCCGTCGATTTAACGTAAGGCTGACTTTCCAGATCATCCCGTATCTTCCGTATCTTTATATCGGAAAGATCTTCCGTTAAAACAACAGACATCGTAATATTTTCTTTCACATAATGAGATAACTCATTCCCCAAAAAACCCATGATGAGGATCATACCCAGCAGGAAAAGAACCAATGATATACTGACCACCGAAGTAAGATGGGAATTAAAAAAGGATATAGTATTTCTTTTATTGTTTGCTGCCATTCAAAACGCAATTATTGCTCTTAAAAACATAATACTTTAGGGAAAATATAATACCTTAGGGAGGAAATAACTACCAGTCCTCCCAATTTCAGCACAAAATAAATACATTTTTATGTAAAACCAACCACGGTTATGTTTTTTTAACAACATCTTCTCCAAATAAAGTGGCCGAAGTGGCACTTTTGATGCGCACATTCACATAGTCGCCGATACGATGCCTATCCTTATCAAATATAACCACCTTGTTATGTTCCGTATGACCGAAAAACTGATCGCGCGAACGCTTTGAGAAGCCTTCGACGAGCGCTTCAAACGTTTTTCCGATATCACGCAGATTACTTTCTTCCGACAACTTATTCTGCAAATCAATCATCCCCTGCAAACGGCGTATTTTAACATCTTCCGGCACATTATCCGGCAAATGTTTGGCGGCATACGTTCCCGGCCGTTCCGAATATTTGAACATAAAAGCCGAATCATACCTCACTTCACACATAAGCGAAAGCGTTTCCTCATAATCATCTTCCGTTTCGGAATAAAACCCGCAGAACAAATCGGTAGAAATTGCACACTCCGGCAAGATCCGGCGTATCGCGGCAATTCTATCAAGATACCATTCACGAGTATATTTGCGGTTCATAACTTGCAGAATCTTTGTGCTGCCGGATTGTGCCGGAAGATGAATATATTTGCAGATATTTCTGTAGGCAGCCATCACATGCAACATCTCGTCGCTCATGTCTTTCGGATGAGAAGTCATAAAACGGATACGCATATCCGGCGCTGCTTCGGCTACACATGCCAGTAATTGAGGAAAACCAATTATTTTACCTTCTTCCGTCTTATAGTTGTAAGAATTGACATTCTGCCCAAGCAACGTAATATCCTTATAACCCTTAATCTGCATATTCCGCACTTCATTCAGGATACTTTCCACATCGCGGCTACGTTCGCGTCCCCTCGTATAAGGCACAATACAGTAGGTGCAAAAATTATTACATCCGCGCATAATGGAAACAAAACCGGCTATATGAACGCCTGCTATTTTCAGGGGAATAACATCCTTATATGTTTCCTGTGATGACAATTCGACACTGACCACTTTCTCACCACGTTCCACAGCTCCGACCAGATTAGGCAAATCCAGATAAGAATCCGGTCCGGCCACAAGGTCAACACCATGATTCCTGATTAAATCATCTTTCACGCGTTCTGCCATACAACCTAAGACGCCGATTATCAAAGTTTTTTTATTCTTACGTAGCGATTGAAAATATTGTAACCGGGCGATTACACGTTGTTCGGCATTATCGCGAACGGAACAGGTATTGACAAAGACTGCATCCGCTTCCCTGATATCCTCCGTAAGTGAATAGCCGTCCGTCTGCATCACAGACAAAACGACCTCACTGTCGGCCACATTCATCTGGCAACCATAAGTCTCCAAATATAGCTTACGTTCCGGTATTTCTTTTATATCTTGCTTCATTTGTTTGTCTCAAAAATGACTGCAAAGATATCTATTTATACATAACATAGAACAATCTCAACAAACAAAAACACAAGGCTGACGCATCCTAATTAGAAATTTGTAGGAGGAGAGCAGGCCGGCGCGAGCTTGCCCGTACCCGTTCTTTGCGAACACAGTGAAGCAATCCGGAAGCATGTGCCGGATCCCGGATTGCTTCGCCGTTACATATCCGTTTATTGCAAAAATCCTTTCATGAGCTTGGAAATTGCGGAAATTTCATGCAGTTTTCTTCTATAAATTTTATCGAACATTTTTATGCGTTTGTGTGTAATCTGAAAAATTTTATGCTAACTTTGTCACTGCTTTCAGGAACAGGATATTTAAAAAAGAAATTCATGCGAATCGATATATTAACCGTACTGCCCGAAATGATTGACGGGATGATTCATTGCTCTATTCTGCAGCGTGCGCAGGAGAAAGGGCTGGCAGAAATATTCCTGCATAATCTCAGAGATTATACAACCAACAAATGGCGGCGCGTAGACGATTATCCGTTCGGCGGAGAAGCGGGCATGGTCATGCAGATAGAACCCGTCGACAAAGCCATATCCATGCTAAAGGCAGAACGGCATTACGACGAAATCATTTACACGTCGCCCGACGGCGAGCCGTTTAACCAGCCTGTGGCAAACCATCTGTCGATGCTTAACAACATTATTATATTATGCGGGCATTACAAAGGCGTTGATTATCGCATCAGGGAGCATTTCATTACGAAGGAGATTTCCATCGGCGACTATGTCCTCACCGGAGGAGAATTGGCAGCGGCAGTAATTGCCGACGCCATCATAAGGATTATTCCCGGCGTCATAGGCGACGAGCAGAGCGCCCTCTCCGATTCTTTTCAGGACGGCCTCCTGGCACCGCCCGTATACACGCGCCCCGCAGAATATAAAGGATGGAACGTGCCGGATATATTGCTTTCCGGCCATGAACGCAAAATCCAGGAATGGAGGCTGCAACAGGCACGGGAACGTACAGAACGGCTACGGCCGGATCTCCTAAATAATTCAACAAAATAAAAAATACGATCCTTTATGGGAACTCATCTGAGGAAAAAGCGCTCAAAAACATAGACATCGCGATAAAAGAATAAAGATTCTACTTATTTGTCCTTATCCTTGACGGTCAGGTCTTCGGTAGAGAACGGCATCGTGAAAGTTGGCTGTGGGCCGAAGACAGGCTCGTCATCAAGGTATCGCAGGAAAGCGGCCTTGGCGACGAACGCCTTGCCGCCCGATCCAGCCAGCATCTTGATGTCGTTGTGCAAATTTTTTGTTGAATCTGTAATTCATTATTATTATTTGTATCTTTGCAGTGTAAGCATATGGACAAGTACATCTTGCGTAGTTGATACGGCAGTATTAGTTTTGCCGTCAAAAAGTTATGTCAAAACAAACAAGCACACACAAGTTAAGCGAAACGGAAGGCTTAGCACATATAGAATCGTATCTGGCAAGCGGCTTACGCCCGTCGGAATATTACCGCAAACACAATCT
>JAIRKN010000240.1 GCA_031260095.1 Tannerella sp.
GCGATGCGACTGGTACAATGGCCGGGAAGTTTCGACGTAATGGTTACGGAAAATATGTTCGGGGATATATTGACTGATGAAGCCTCGGTTATAACCGGATCACTGGGTATGCTTCCCTCGGCGTCGATCGGACTCTATACTTCGGTTTTCGAGCCGATTCACGGATCTTATCCGCAGGCGGCAGGAAAGAATATCGCCAATCCGTTGGCCACCGTTTTATCGGCCGCATTGATGTTTGAATATGCGTTTGATCTGCGGGAAGAAGGGCGTGTCATACGGGATGCTGTTGCCGCGTCAATGGCCGCCGGAATTGTGACGGAAGATATTGCCCATGGCGCCGGATCTTACAGTACATCAGAAGTTGGAGACTGGCTGACGCGCAATATCCATCGTGCAAATGCATAATTGACAATCAACGGTCTGTTTAGCGGAGCGGGATTTTGTTTCTTTGCAGCAGGAACGAATCTAAAACGATTCTTTCAGCAACTTTTCCACTGTTTCCGGGTCATAACCCAGGTCGCGTGCTTTCTTGAAGTCTACGGCTGCCGATTCTTTTTCGTATTGCGCCAGTTTGACCCTGCCGCGTAACATATAAAGTTCTGCCGAAGGCACTGCCGTTGCCTTGAACACTTTGTTTAAGTCTGCCATAGCACGTGCATTACGTTTTGTGAGAAAGTATAATTCCGCACGTTCTTCAAGCACACGCATATTATCCGGATAGTTGTCGGTCAGGTAATTGAATATAATTTCACTTTCATCATAATTGCCGCGTGCTTTTTCCAGAATGGCATAACCGAAGCGCCCTAAAAAAGTATCTTTATATGTGTCGACGATCAACTCAAAATCAGCTTGTGCAAGGAGAAACTCGCCGGTGTTAATATAGAGCAGTCCCCGGTTGTAAAGTCCCTGTTCATGTGTCGGATAATGGATGATAAGCGTATTGTAATCACTGATTGCTTTTCCCATTTCATTCATTTCCGTATACAATTCCGCACGGTTTATCAGAATTAACTCATCTTTGGGGCGTTGACTTAATGCCGCCGTATAGGATAAAAGAGCGTCGTCCGGTTTTCCTTGACGGCGCTGTATCGTACCGAGGTTTGTCAGGAGCGCAAAGTTAAATTTATTCGCCGGCTCAAGCCGCATCGCAGCTTTCAGGGCTTCTTCGGCTGCCGGAAGATCGTTTACGTCGGCATATTCATAACTTTTTTTTATCAAGTCTTCGTAAGTTTGCGCAGACAATCCATGAATACAGAATATAATTCCGGTCAGTATGATTAATAATATTCTCATAAGAAATAGAATGTTCATAATTATAATTACGCGGCAAAGCTACATAAATAAATCCGATGAATCTGAATATTAAAAAAATATTATGACTTTATAGCTTTCTGTAATAAATAAATTATTACCTTTGCCCCCTCAATTTACAAACAAAGTTTTATTTAATTATTCAAAAAATGGCAACAAAAATTAGATTGCAAAGATTTGGTCGTAAAAACTATGCTTTTTATCAGATCGTAATCGCAGACAGCAGGGCTCCACGGGATGGAAAGTTTATTGAAAGGATAGGTTCATATAATCCGAACACTAATCCTGCTACAATAGATTTGAAATTCGATAGGGCTTTGTATTGGTTACAGACAGGCGCTCAGCCTACGGATACGACGCGTACGATTTTATCACGCGAAGGTGTATATCTTAAAAAACATTTACTGGGAGGCGTAAAGAAAGGCGCTTTTGATGAGGCTACGGCAACCGCAAGGTTTGAAGCATGGTTGCAGGAAAAGAAATCTTCTTTGCAGAAAGTAAAAGATGATGAGCGGGAACAAAAGAAAGCGACATCAAAAGCACGACTTGAGGCAGAAAAGGAAGTAAATAAGGCGAAAACGGAAGCATTGGCTAAGAAAAGAGCGGATCTGGCAGCAGAAGTTGCCGCAAAAGCAAAAGAAGAAGCGGATGCTGCTGCAACGGAGGCCGCAGCAAAAGAGGAAACTGCCCCGGCTCCCGCTCCCGCAGAAGAAACTCCTAAGGCGGAAGAATCCACTCCTGCAGAATAAAGTTTAGACGCCGCACTGAAGAACGGTGAAATCACGCTTATTACATGTATATGAAAAAGCTGAATATCATTAACTCGCTCGGGAAGAGCCTGGTCGCCGTTCTTCTGTCGGCAAGCATGTATACCGCCACAGTCCATGCACAGGAGGGGGATCTGAACGTGTATGGCTACTGGAATTATTACGGCGACATGTCCAACAGCCTGTACAGGCATCTGGCCGAAGTCGCGTTCCGGCAACTGGAGGCGCGACGCCGGAAAGTAGCCGGCCTGAGGACGCGGGAAGACTGGGCGCAGCGACAAGCCGAAGTCCGGGAAATGATTACCGGACTTTTCGGTGCGTTTCCTGACAAAACACCGCTGCATCCGGTGATTACCGGCCGCATCAAACGCGACGACATGACAGTCGAAAAACTGTATTTCGAATCACGCCCCGGCTATTACGTCACGGCAGCGCTGTTTCTCCCGGTCGGCGGCAAGGGTAAAAAACCGGCCATCCTCTTTTGCAGCGGTCATTCGGCAAACGCTTTCCGAAACAAGGTATACCAGACCGCTATCCTGAACTTCGTCCGGAAAGGGTTCATCGTACTGGCATTCGACCCTGTCGGGCAGGGCGAACGTTTCCAGTATCTCGACGCCGGTGGAAAACCTCTCTTCGGGACTACGCACGAACACTCCCTGCCCGGTTCACAGTCGTTTCTGGCGGGGCGGTCGCCGGCGCACTACTTCGTGTGGGACGGCATACGGGCAATAGACTACCTCTCCGGCCGAAAAGAAGTCGACCCCTCGCGCATAGGTATTACCGGACGTTCGGGCGGCGGCACACAGTGCGCCTATATTGCCGCCTTGGACGACCGTATAGCGGCTGCCGCACCGGAATGTTATCTTACGAACTTCGACAGGCTGCTGCGTTCGCACGGACCGCAAGACGCGGAACAAATACTCCCGTATGCACTACGCGACGGATACGACATGGGCGACCTGATCGAAGTACAGGCTCCCAGACCGTTGCTGATGATTACCACCACGCGCGACATTTTCAGCATTCAGGGAGCGCGCGAGACCTTCCGCGAGGCGCAGGGCGCTTATGCAGCCTATGGCCGGACGGAGCAGTTGCAGATGGTGGAAGACGATGCGGGACATGCCGGCACGCAACGAAACAGGGAAGCTACCTACGCTTTCTTTCAAAAGTATCTCCGGCATCCGGGCATACCGGACGACGAAGAGGTAACGCTTTTCGACGAACAAGACCTGTGGGTCACGCCCCGCGGCCAGCTTCACGGCTTCCTGCCCTCGGAAACGCTTTTCAGCCTAAACCGGAAACTGACCGACAGCCTGCTCCGCAACGCAGAAGCTGAACGGGCGGATGCATCCTCCTTCCTGCACGCGCTCCGCGGGAAAATCACGGCGCAGACAGGTTATCAGTCATCCGCCGTATCCGGGGAGGCGATTTTCTCCGGTCGTTCATGGCGAAACGGATATGCCGTAGAAAAATATCTGGTCGCCGCGCCGGGCGGCTATTATCTGCCTCTGTTGCGCCTGCTGCCTGTTGCGACCCCACGGGAAACCGTCTTGTGGCTGGACGGACAGGACAAAGCGACTGCCGCCGCTTCCGGCGGCGGGGCCGACTTGCTGGCACGGGAGGGATACGAAGTGATTGTGCCCGATCTGACGGATGTGGGCGAACTGGGAGGTGGTTACCAGGGAGGCGATTCACGGATACAGAACGTGCCGCTCAACGTGTGGTATGCCGGCATATTGACCGGCAAATCTCCACTGGCCGTGCGAATGGGCGACATTGACGCGGTCGTCGCCTTTATCCGGAGCCTGAACACGTATCGGGGCAAAATCACCGGTGCAGCCTGCGGCACATTAACATCCGACCTGCTTCACGCCGCCGTCACAGGACGTTATTTTGATAAAATTGCACTGATACGGCCGCTGATTGCGTGGTCGTCCCTTGTCGGAGAGAAAGACTGCCGGACGAAGTTCTTCATGTCTGCCGCGCCGGGCGTGATAGGAGCGTATGACCTGCCGGATCTCGTGGCAACTCTGGTGCCGCAGAAGATCTGGATAGCTCATCCGGTCGATGCACTGGATGAAGTGGTTGATCTTTCCGTATTCAATGCCTCCTGCGCCTTCGCGAAAGAGCAGTTTGAACGCTCAGGCTTTCCCCGGCGCCTAACCGTATGCCTGCCGCCCGCCGATCCCTTCTCGGAATTAATCAGGTGGATAGGAACAAGTGATGCTGATTTCCCTGACCAGTGAAAAGGGCTACGTGTCGCATGAAGCAGGCTTCACGCGTCGCGCCCGGCATGGGCATATTCTAACGAGTGCAAGTCAAAGGATCATGGCAAGAAGCGTCAGCTTGGTAATTCAACCGTAGTTGATCGTCTCATCCAACAATCCATAAGACAAATACTACATCCGATTTACTGACGTGGGTATAGTGACAATAGTTTTGACTTCCACCCAAAACGCAGTACACATGGCGCCTTGAATCGTGGCCAATCCTTTATGAGCGCTGGTTATAAATACGGCATTGATTTGGACTTGGAGAAATTCTTCGATACGGTTAATCACTCCAAACGGATGGAGATATTATATCGTGCAAAATAAAGAATGGTAGAGTAATCTCACTCATCCATAAGTATCTCCAATCGGGAGTGATGAATGATTGAAATCCTACTTATCTTGTAAAGTAGAGAAATAAAGGTTTGAATTCAATGTTTCAAAACCGGGTGTATAAAAAAATAATAAAAAGGTGAGTATGTTTAATTAAAATTGTTGTCCTCTTAATATAAAACAAGACTTGTTATATCATGAAGTTTAAAAATATCAATAATGCCGATGAAAAGTTATTGTGGGAACAACTGATAAAGGGAGATGATGATGCGTATTCCTGTATTTATAAAAAATACGTAGAAGAACTTTTTTCGTA
>JAIRKN010000267.1 GCA_031260095.1 Tannerella sp.
TATTAGATTCACCTGCCGGATGGATTTGTTTGAATATGTCGTACGTTGCTATTCTAATACACGTAGTTTAGATGAGTATTTTGTACAAAAGGCGATCCGGTTCAAAAAGACGCATGACAAGAAACGTAAAAAAAGAAAAGCCTTCCTGAAAAAATTCAAATCAAAAGATCTCCGGGGACAGGCAGGAGTTTAAAATCATAATTATAGTTCATTCAGATAGTCCATCACTTTATTTACGATTTGCGCCGGCCGAATCTCATTCAGGCAAGCCCAGTCACCACGGTAACAAGGTTTATTCCCATATATGGAGCATGGACGACATGGCAAATCAACCTGTACAATGAGGTCCTCGCGTTGGTGATAACCGTAAAATCCGGCATACGGATGAGTGGCGCCCCATACGGAAATGACTTTTGTTCCGGCAAGTGAGGCAAAATGCATATTGGCGGAATCCATGCTTACCAGTATATCCAGACGACTGATCAAAGCAAGCTCCATGTCCAACAAATAACGTCCGGCCATACTCACCGTATTTTGATATTTCTCCTTCCAGCTATCTATTACGTTCTTTTCTTCATTCGGGCCTCCAAACAAAAAAATCTTCATGTCTGTCTGCTCCGACAATGCTTTCACCACTTTTTCCATTTTTTCCGGTGGGTAGATCTTCCCTTTATGCCCGGCAAACGGCGCAATCCCAACCCAACGTCCTTTTTTATCACCGGCCATCACTTTTATCGCCATTTCATCCACAGGATTTTTATCGTATAAGGAAACAAACGTTTCGCCAAAATCAAATCCGGCCGAATGAAATACATCGGCGTAACGAGCCGTTACCGGACGCAACGGATAGATCTCTTTGGGAGGACGGCGGGTAAGAAACTTACGTTCCTTGCGTCCTTTATCAATTTTGAAAACCGGCTTCCCGCTCAGACGAAAAATGAAATCCACTATCCGGGAACGTATGACGCAATGTAAATCAAGCACTTTATCAAATTTATACTTCCTCAGAATAAAGGTGTACCGCAGAAATCCTAAAAATGATTTTTCAGTATTTTTGGTATTCACACCCATCATATTCACATTCAAGGGGCGGTTCATAAAAAGCGGCATAAGGAATGTCTGCGTAAGTACGGTAAACGAATCTCCCGGATTCGCTTCCGCGACAGCATAGACAACCGGAATCGTCATAGCGACATCCCCAATGGCAGAAAGCCTTATAACAAGAATTTTCGACATTTACTTCTATTTTTTACCGTAAAGAACCGGATTCAGTGAAGGATCGTTATACATCTTCATTTGTTTATATACCTTCATATATTTACGACCTTCCCTGATATCGTCCAGCAACCGGTCTAATGCAAGGGTTAAATCGTTCTTTTGTTCCAGCAGGACAATGAGTTTCTTTTTACAGGTTTCTATATGCTCCGGCGAAACATCCCTCCGTTCGGTTTCCTGTTGCATGTGGTATATTTTCAGTACGAGAATAGACAGGCGGTCGACGGCCCACGCAGGACTTTCGGTATTGATCGTGGCATCCGGCAAGACCGCAATATTTTTATATGTATCCAGAAAATAACCGTCAATAAGTTCTACCAGATCTGTGCGGTCCTGATTTGACTTATCAATACGCCGTTTAATCACCAACGCTTTTTCCGGATCAATTTCCGGATCGCGTATGATATCTTCAAGATGCCATTGCACCGCATCAATCCAGTTTTTCAGATACAAATAAAATTCAATGCTCTTCTCTTCATACGGATTATGAACAGACGCATCCGTATCATTAGCCTTGTGATAATCATTCGTAGCCCTCTCAAAAATAGGGTAACATTTCTCGCTGAATTTTTCCATCCTACATTCTAAATAATGGGTCAAAGATAATACAAGCCGAATGCAAAACAAAATACTCCGTCCCCTTTTTATTTTGTTTTGTTGAAGCGCGGCCTGAAAATCGTGTAAGTATTCATTTTCCGTTTATCCGGCAAAACGACCGGATAATGATTTACCCGGTAAGCAATTTTTCTATCACTCCGGGATAATATTTGTATTCCAGTTCATGCACTTTCACCGCAACATCGTCTGCCGTATCCGACGGAAAAACGGGGCAAGTTTTTTGAAATATGATGGCGCCTTCATCATACTGTTCATTCACATAATGGACGGTTATACCGGTCTGTGTTTCTTTGGCTGCAACAACCGCCTGATGAACATAATCTCCATACATGCCTTTGCCTCCGAATTCCGGTAATAAAGCCGGATGTATATTTATGATTTTCCCCGGATATACATGAATAATATCAACGGAGATCTTTAACAGGAATCCTGCCAAAACAATAAAATCTATATGATATTCCGTTAGTTTCTGCAATATGGGGAGAGCCTCCCTGAATGCTGTATTTGTGAAAGTAAGCGAGGGAATACCCAACTGCTTCGCCCTTAGATGAACCCCGGCATCCGGCTTATTCGAAAAAATAACCGCCACCCGAATGTCGGCATGATGACTGAAATGCTGTATTATATTTTCGGCATTAGTGCCCGAACCGGAAGCGAAAATAGCTATATTCTTCATAAGATCATAAATTTTATTCTAAGCCGGGATGTATCAGGGATTAAATGCTCACTAATCACTAAGAAAATCCCCTTTTTTATGCACACATATTAAAATCATGTGCAATTTTCGGCATTTTTTGCATTGAATATTTGTTTTATGTGCAAAAATATATGTTTCTTTGCAGCGCAAATATAGAAAAAGAAATTTAGTATTCATTTAATTTAAAAAAATTATGTCTGATGTAGCATCTCGCGTAAAAGCGATTATCGTTGACAAATTAAGCGTTGAAGAATCTGAAGTTACGAATGAAGCGAGCTTCACAAATGACTTGGGAGCAGACTCACTGGACACAGTTGAGTTGATCATGGAATTTGAAAAAGAATTTGGTCTTTCTATTCCTGATGATCAGGCGGAAAAGATTTCTACCGTAGGAGACGCTATCGCTTATATTGAAGCTAACGCGAAGTAATTTAATCCTTGTTTGTATGGAATTAAAAAGAGTTGTAGTAACAGGTCTCGGCGCCATTACACCATTGGGCAATAATGTTGCGGAAACGTGGCAGGCATTGACTAATGGAGTAAGCGGCGCAGGGCCTATTACTCACTTTGATACATCAAAGTTTAAAACAAAATTTGCTTGCGAGGTTAAAAATTTTGACCCGACCGCTTATTTCCCGGATAAAAAAGAAGCCCGTAAATGCGACTTATATGCACAGTTTGCCATCGCCGCAGCAGCAGAAGCCGTTGCAGACTCAAAACTGGACCTGGAGAAAGAAAACAAAGACCGTATCGGAGTCATCTTTTCTTCCGGCATCGGCGGCATTTTTTCTTTTCAGGAGGAAGTAAGAGGGTATGATGAAGAACGGGGACCACGATTTAATCCGTTCTTTATACCCAGAATCATTGCAGATATATCAGCCGGACTGATCTCTATGAGATATGGTTTCCGCGGCCCTAATTTTGCCACCGTTTCAGCATGTGCATCTTCTACCAATGCAATTAGTGATGCATTCAATTATATCCGTCTCGGAAAGGCAAACGCAATTGTTACAGGTGGCGCCGAAGCCTCTATTGCATTTGTCGGAGTGGGAGGATTTAATGCGATGAACGCTCTGTCAACACGAAATGATTCGCCCACAACCGCATCCCGCCCGTTCAGTAACAGTCGCGACGGCTTTGTAATGGGCGAAGGCGGAGCATGCCTCATCCTTGAAGAAATGGAACATGCGCTTGCCCGCGGAGCCAAAATTTATGCAGAAGTAGTTGGAGCCGGAATGTCGGCCGACGCATATCACCTGACCGCTTCACATCCTGAGGGGCTTGGTGCCATACTGGTGATGCGCAACGCTCTCGAAGACGCGGAATTGAATCCCGAAGATGTTGATTATATCAATGTGCACGGGACATCAACTCCTGTTGGCGATATCTCGGAGGTGAGAGCCATCAAGAAAGTATTCGGCAATCATGCCTTTAACCTGAATATAAGCTCTACAAAGTCAATGACAGGACACATGCTGGGCGCTGCAGGAGCTATTGAAGCCATCGCCTGCATTCTGTCCGTACAGGATGATATCGTACCGCCAACCATTAACCATGCGGAAGGGGATAACGATCCGGAGATTGACTATAACCTGAACTTTACTTTCAATAAAGCTCAAAAGAGAACCGTGAACGTCGCCCTTTCCAATACATTCGGATTTGGCGGCCATAATGCAAGTATTATCGTAAAAAAAATCTGAAAATAAAGTGATCTTCAAACGTATACATAATCGGATAAGGCTCTTTATATTAAAAAACAAAGAGCCTTATTTGTCTTTATATAACATGCTCGGCTTCTATCCCAATGAAATAGAGCTATATGAGCAGGCTTTCATCCATCGTTCCATCACGGGGACACAGGAAGGTAAATGCAATAGTAACGAACGCCTCGAATTTTTAGGAGACGCCATATTGGACGCTATCATTGCAGATATTATTTACAAACATTTCCCGAACAAAAAAGAAGGATTCCTGACAAACACCCGCTCCAAAATTGTACAAAGAGAAAGCCTCAATCAAATCGCCCTGGAACTGGGTATTGATAAAATGCTCACCTCCATGCCCTATGCCACAACCCATCATAAATATATGTACGGCAATGCACTGGAAGCATTAATCGGAGCCATTTACCTTGACCAGGGCTACAGGCGTTGCTGCAAATTTGTAGAAGAAGGCATCATTCGGAAACATGTTTCTTTGGATAAACTGGCCAATCGTGAAGTTAACTTCAAATCCCGCCTGATTGAATGGGGACAGAAAACAAAAGTACAGATCGAATTTGACCTCATTAAAACGTTTACGGACAAAAAAGGAAATCCCGTTTTTCAGACGAGTGTACGTTTGGAAGGTACTCCGTTTGGCACCGGTATGGGAAGGACTAAAAAAGAATCCCAACAATTTGCCTCTAGAAGTGTCATTCGGAAAATACAGAAAAACAAGGATGACCGGCAATTAATCGAACAACTTAAAAATAAACAGGTCACGAACTGAA
>JAIRKN010000002.1 GCA_031260095.1 Tannerella sp.
TTTTCTCCTGAACAGATCCGTATGAAGCCGTTCGGGTGAGATATAGAGAAATTTATAATCGCCGTATATGCAATTGTCGAAATGTTTGTTGATCTCATCGGCCATCATGCCGGAATAGACCGTAGTGGCTTTAACGTCCCGTGCACGCAGGTTGTCGACCTGGTCTTTCATTAATGCGATGAGGGGCGTTACGACAATACATAATCCCTCCATGATCATGGCCGGAACCTGAAATGTAATGGATTTACCACCGCCTGTGGGCATAAGGCCAAGTGTGTCTTTTCCGTCGAGTACGGAGTGTATGATCTCCTCCTGTAGCGGGCGGAAAGAGGTATATCCCCAGTGTTTTTCTAATATTTCATGAAGAATATCAGTCACTGTTTCTCCTGTTTGATGGCCTTATATCTTTGATCATCATCTGTATGGATGTAACGCCGTTGTAAACGTTTTCTTCTATATTGTAACAAATATCCACCGCATTTCTGTCCGCAAGGTATTTCGCGTATTCGCTCATCCCGAAAGCAATGGCGTGCACAGGTATTTTGGAGCTGTCGTCAATTAACTCAAGTTTCAGATGAGTGCCATCTTTTCCGACCACTCTACTCGTTCCGAAATCATACACATTGTATGAACAGAAAACAGGTTTTTCGTTATCCGGCCCGAAAGGATTCATCTTCTTTAGATCATTCATCAGGGCGCTGTTAATCTCTTTTAGTTGAATGACAGAGTCTATGTCTATCTGGGGCACCATCTGTTCAGGCGTTACCTCTTCGGAGGCAATTTTCATGAACCGTTCAATAAATTCTTTCAGGTTTTCTTCGCGTAAAGACAGTCCGGCGGCATAAGTGTGCCCACCGAAATCTTCAAGCAGGTCGCGACAGTTTTCAATCGCTTTATACATGTCGAATCCTCCAATGGAGCGCGCCGAGCCGGTAATAAGTTCCGAAGATTTAGTCAGTACAACGGCCGGCCGGTAATATTTTTCTGTCAACCGGGAAGCGATAATTCCTATAACGCCCTTGTGCCAGTCCGGGTTATACACCACAATACCCTTGTGATCGTCTATATCTTTAAAATCATTGATGATGGCATTCGCTTCTTCGGTAATCTTACGATCCATTTCGCGACGTTCATCGTTGTACTGGTCGATATTTGCACTTTTTTCGTTGGCGCTTTTTTCATCTCTGGCGAGCAGCAGGTCTACTGCTTCACGGCCGTTCATCATACGTCCGGAAGCATTTATCCGGGGACCGATTTTAAATACGATATCGCTGATTGTTATCTCTTTTCCGGTAAGTCCGGAGGTTTTGACGATCCCTTTGATACCAACGCTGGGGTTGCAATTAATCTGTTTTAGTCCGTAATACGCCAGGATACGGTTTTCGCCGGTGATAGGAACGATGTCCGATGCGATGCTTATGGCTGTCAGTTCCAGTAAACATTCGAGGGTTGCAAAAGGAATGTCATTATTCATAGCAAACGCTTGCATGAATTTGAATCCGACTCCGCAACCGGACAAATGTTCGTATGGATAAATGGAATCGGTACGTTTGGCGTCCAACACGGCTAAAGCGCCGGGAAGCTCATCATCGGGCATGTGGTGGTCGCAAATGATAAAGTCAATTCCTTTCTCTTTGGCATATTCTACTTTATCTATTGCCTTAATGCCACAATCAAGCGCTATGATCAACGTTATTCCTTTTTCTTTGGCATAATCAACCCCTTTGTAGGAAATACCATACCCTTCGTCGTAACGATCCGGTATATAATAATCCAGCAGAGTGGAATACGGACACAGAAAGCGGTAAACAAGTGAAACCGCTGACGTTCCGTCTACATCATAATCTCCATATATCAATATCTTCTCATTGTTGCCTAAAGCTTTGTTTAAACGTTTGACCGCCTTGTGCATGTCCGGCATCAGGAACGGATCGTACAAATCGTTCAGGCTTGGCTTGAAGAATTTCTTTACCCCATCGAGCGAAGTGATACCACGCTGCACTAATAACCGGCTGATGATAGGACTCAGGTTTAATTCCCTTTCCAACATCTCTTGTGAGCGCATATCCTCTTTCGTATGGGTTTTTAAACACCATCGTTTTGTCATTATATATTATTTTTTTTACTTTCATAAGTAACTTTTCAAAATTAAGCAGCATTATGCGCATAATTGATATTCAACACAGTCCCTATGGCCGCCAATATTCTATTGGTGGTATAGAAGAGAGTATCAGCCGAGTTATAATCTTGCGGTCTGATCCACTTTCCTTTCATTATTCTCCAAAGAGTTTCAATAATATTCAGATGTGGAGAATAGGGAGGAATATAGAAGAGAAAAAGTCCTCTTTTTTCCCAGACCGAGCGCATCTGTTTGATTTTTGCATTCCGGTGTACACTTGCATTGTCAAGCACAACAAACGTCTTCCTAGTTACCTTGAAAGAGTACTGTTCGAGGAAATCGACAACCTTTTGTGCATTTATGGATTCACAAGTACAGAACCCCTCAAAATGGTTGTCACGATCAATCATGCCGAAGATATTGAGCCTCTTCGCCCTCTCCGAAGGGATATAGATGTCTTCTTCTGGAAATTTCCATCCGTAAGGGACATAGCCTTCGGTACAGACATGGGATTCATCAGCATAGAAGAGGTTGATTTCTCCTTTGGCATAAAGCATTTCAAGTTCTTGCAGCTTCTGGGTCTTATATTCATAGAGCTGCGGCGAGGGTGCACCCTTGGGACGTTTTCTTATACGTCTATATCTTGCGCCAAGGCGGATAAAAAACGCCTGAAGGTCAATTCGCTCGCTTCTTTTCCGGATGCTTTCTGCCACTCTTCTTTGGCGGCGCGAACGCTTTGGCGATCCGAATCTATTGCCTTGCGTACTGCTTCCTCGTCCGAACAGTCCATTATTGGCTTGCGCCCTTGTCCGGGGCGAGTGTACAAACCTTTGACTCCTTCGGTTTCGAATCGTTTTATCCAGCCATTGACACTCTGTGCGGTCATTTCTGTTTGTTCTCCAACTCGTGCCGAACTCAAACCTTCCGATTTGAGTAACAAGGCGCGACAACGCATGCGAAAACAATGGCTCTCGCCGGTACGAAAACTTAAAGTCAATTCCGCTCGTTCTGATTCTGTCAATATCAATGTCTTTATTTTCATTCGCATTCTCTTTTGCTATGAGGTAAAGATACGACAGAATCAACATGTGTGAAATAATTATGAACATTTACTTAAGTAATAGATCAATTCTCTTATTTCATCAGGAAAAGTTTGAATAAACCGATGGAAGAACTTTGGAATAATATAAAAAAAGTAAGACCCCATAAATAAATTTACCACAATGGAATAGATTAAGAGCCTGTTTAAATTTTATGCAACAATAATCTTATAGATGCTATTTTGACCATTTCTTCTGCCGAATCAAAAGTCAATTCATAGTTTCGACATAATCTCCTGTAATTGTCAAACCAGGAGAAAGTCCTCTCTACCACCC
>JAIRKN010000039.1 GCA_031260095.1 Tannerella sp.
ATTACAACCACACTCTTTACACTTGTAGCGTTGCCGACCTTTGATTATGCCTGACTTAACGCTTTTTTCACATGAACATTTCGGACATTTCATAACATAACTTTTTGGGGGCAAAGATACAAATATATATTTAATTAGCAATGCCTATGATTTTAGCAAGAGATTTCTCTCCGCTATTGGTAATAAAATATTCACTATTCAGCTTGTTTTCCATATTCTTGTACTATATCAATTCATTCAACTCGTATTTATCACAAAAAAAGAACACGCTTAACAGCATCAACTTGCTCTATATACTTTAACGGATTGCCTGTTTTCAATTTGTTAATATTCAATAGCTTCCACCTAACTGCCGGAAACATACTGTAATCCACTCTTGTCCAATCCGGCTCACCTTTGGCGAAAGCCAATAAGAATTTCTTATCTTCAGTTGTCAATGATTCATTTATCATGCTTATGAGCTGTTCTCTTGTCTCCTGATATTCGTCATCTCTAAAAGTATTATCTGTCATTCCATGAAACTGACTCTCAAATACTGCGGACTGGTCAATGTAATGAGGATTTAATAATTCATGTATCGGGCGTTTACCGCATAAAAGGAAAAAGATAAATCCCTCTTTGATATCAGTAAAATAGCCAACCTCATTGATGAGATTCCGTATATCAAATAAGTCACGAGGATGCTGCCTGTCTAATGCCGCAATAATTTTTCCTCCCCACAGTTGCTTTCGGGAAACCATTCTTACTTCGCAGAATTTATCAAAGGTCTCCTGAGCCTTATCGCATAATATTGCCAATTCAGTATCTGCAATTACTCCACGATTGATCTGGTTTACTTCGATTTTGACCATTGCGTCCGGTGTAGTGCAGATTAACTTCAATTCTTCTTCGGCTCTGACAGGATCGGTAAAATTTATATTGGGAATCTGCTTTCTCAATCGTTCTTTTGTCCTTTCAAGGGCTGACCGAATGTTTTGCAAATCCGCATTCCGGTTATCACTTGCCGGAATATAAGTAAGGTCTATATCGACTGATAAACGAGGCATATTCAGGCAAAACAAATTTATAGCAGTTCCTCCGTGGAGTGCAAACACATCTTCTTTTGCTATTTCCGGCAATATATCCAGCAGAAGTGATACTTGCTTTTTATATGTATCTTTCATCATGACAGTTCTTTTGGTAATACTAAATTATATTCCGGCACTAATACTCCATGATTAGCAAGACTGCGATTGCCAGAACCGAGGTCTATCTTCGTTTTATCTATATATTTGAACCAAGAATGTCCGACTCGCTCTGCAAAATAGAGAAATAGACGTTTGGTTTTTATGGATTTACATTCTTCCAGTAACTCCTGTACTTGTTTGGGACGCAATGTAGATAACCCCTCCATTAACTCATACGCTTCGGTTAAAGAGAATTCATTAGGGCATAATGACAAGCATTCCATCATTGATCGCCCCAGACTCGATATTTTCATGCTTATTTCTGCATTTTGATAATCTACCAAACCAACAGTATCTGATTTAAATAAAGTAGTCCGAAATAGTTTATATTCAACATCCCATTTATTGTTGATGAACCACGACGGTAATTTAGTTTTACCAAGAGCAAATAATGTTACTTCAGGAAAGCCCAGTTGCAGATAATGAGCGATCCCGTTCAACTCCAACGCAGAACGTCCACCTAAATGGATTTTTATATTTGCCTGAGACTGTAAAGCCGCAAGAGCACCGGATATCAAAAACGGATCATTTGATTTTAGCATTGCTCCGTTTCCTATGGACTTCAACCAACCACTCTTTCTGTATTGTTGTTGAAGTTCATAAGGGTATCCTTCTGAAACGAGCCATGAAGACAGCAATACTTGCCCTTTGGGGTATTCTTGCATTAATCTATTTATCTTAGATTGGTTTATTTTGGCTTCTTCATTCATATTTTAAATATCATAATACGAACAAAGGTAAATAACATTATGTACATGGCAAAACTTTGCAGTTTATAATTTTCCCCGGAGCTATGTTTTGTATATGAATATAGTGGCATTTATAAACAAGAGGAAACTCTTATTAGCTAAATCTTCTTTTGACTTCTGTTTATTGCCGATAGATGTTAGTTGAAAATGAATACTGGATGTAAATTATGAGTATAGAAACAGCTAACAAACTCAACCGCCCAGTTCAAGGTGAGTATATCAGATTGTTCTTTGTTGAGCATGAAACTATATTTTAAATATGAACATGGGGACGATTGTAAACTTAACGCTCGTAATATTTGCTTATGCCACACAAAAGCACTATCTTTGTTTCTGATATGAAATGCGGTGCAAATCGCAGAATCCCCACAAACCTAAATTCGGGGACACGCTAATTTCAGAGATTAATAAAGCTTATATATCAGGTGGTTAGAAAGGAATAAACGTTCCCCCTCTTTCCGCGATAAATATTGAAAATCAACCAAGTTAAAGTCAAAAGGGACTAAAGCGAGGACTGTCATTGTTCAGTATGCCATATTTGCTATTGTAAAAACCAGCGATCCCGGGACCAATAAAAAAATCAGTTTTTAATCCGGTACAAGAAATCCGGCAATACTTGTGCTCCAATTTATATCCTCCGTGTTTTTGTGTATTGAAGCTTTCATTTTCCACTTTCCAGCACAGCTTTCCCCCACGGGTTAACGGTACTATATTACTCTTCTTTTTCACAGATACCGAAAGCGCCATCGTAAGGATACAGCCCGTCGGCAAGGATACAGACGGACAGACGGGGATATTGCTTATTCAATTTTCAATTTCTCCGCCGGTCGGACGAAAGCCGTCCTTTCACAGTCCTGTTTGTCAAAATCACCGGAAGGATTTGCAGGAATTTTTTATTTTTCCTAATCTTTTATCCTTTTTATTTTCAATTATTTATATTTTATGTTTTTTTCTCCCTGAATCGCTGGTAAAAAAACATTGCGTCACCCAAATCGGTGACGCAATGTTTTCAATGAATTGAATTGATTTATATCTAATTAAAAAATAAGCATAAACAAAGTGTCGAAGTCAGGAAATAGCTCCATTTATTCAGCCATGCAGCGCACACTGAGAGCTCGGGTAGCCCAGTCCGAGCCCCATGTTTGTAAGATAGTTGAAGTGTATAGATAATATCCTTTCCAAATTTCAGCGCCGGACGCATGCCAGTAGTAGCAATAGCTTCCTACCTTATCGAATCCTCCGTTAATTTTATTTCTATTTCCTCCTGCCGGAAGAAACAGAGTTGTTGTCCCTTGCGTAGACAGTTTCATACCGGGTGTTCCGGTAGAATTCCATGTAAATGTATTTACATATATACCAGGGTATGAATAATGGTTAACTCCAGACGTAGACACTGTATTGTATATTTTCTGATGTCCGGGAATACGCCAACCTTCCGGGCATGGATCATTTGAAGTCTTCGTTGCAGAATTCAATAGTATGTCGGATATTCCCGTAAGCCAATGTTCAGTACTTCCATCAGCTATGAATTTTCCTATCACCTCAGCCGGTTCGGTAGCCTCAATATTCGTAGCTAACGTAGTCGTTCTTTCACTTGTCCGCTTTTCATGACCATCGGTCATACGCCCCCATTGGTATAAATCTCCCATAACGGTTGCATCGGTATCCAACGTGGTGGAATAAGCCATTTGTTCGTCCATACTCAAGTTAGAATCAGCCCCCAGATTATAACACATAAAGCTCAACCAACCGCCGTCAAATGTTTTTGCTCCGCAACCGAGAGCTATCTCCGCAACGTTAGAGTAAACAATAGCCCTTGTTGTATTATTAGATATCGCACAATAG
>JAIRKN010000121.1 GCA_031260095.1 Tannerella sp.
AAAAGAAGATCCCATTCACCTTTCATAAGCCGGTGACCTGTCCGGATTTTCGGTTGCAAAGAAACTTCAAATGTCTGAAAACAGCAATCACTATATGTAGTGATTTTTTTAGCTCTACAACGAATCGAGTTTCTTAATGCCGGGGAGAGGCATCTCCGGCGAACCCGCGTCACCCGTCGCACATCCGTCTTTGCGAACCCGCAGGGTGAAGGGCGATTTCAGGCTTTTGACACACCCTCTTTCGCGCTTTCTGTTGGGGATAAGAAAACGCTGTTTTAGTGATATTCGTCCCAGCTTTTGATGTGAAGATCTTCGGGCTTCAAGGTACAGAAAGCGGTGATGAAAGCGTCGGCCAGGCGTGCGTTGGTGAGCAGGGGGATATTCAGGTCGATAGCGGCGCGCCGTATCTTGTAGCCATTATTCAGTTCTCCGGCTGTCAGGTCGCGGGGGATGTTGACCACCATATCAATTGTATGATTGTGGAGCAGGTCGAGCGCTTGGGGCTTACGGTGGTCGCTGGGCCAGTATACATGGACGCTATCTATTCCGTTTTCCTTTAGAAACAGATGCGTGCCTCCCGTCGCGTACAGTTTATACCCTTTATCCAGCAGCATACGGGAAGCGTCGAGCATGGCGACCTTTTGTTTGGATGTTCCCGTAGAGAGCAGTACGGCTTTTTCGGGGATCCGGTAGCCTACGGAAAGCATGCTTTTGAGGATCGCTTCCGACGTGTCGTCGCCCAGGCATCCCACTTCGCCTGTCGATGCCATGTCGACGCCCAGCACTGGGTCGGCTTTTTGCAGTCGGTTGAAGGAGAACTGGGAAGCTTTGATGCCGACATAATCCAGATCGAACTCGCTTCCGCTGAGTTTCTCGACCGGCAGGCCGAGCATTACGCGCGTAGCTATGTCGATAAAATTTATTTTCAGCACCTTGCTGACAAACGGAAAGCTGCGGGAGGCCCTCAGGTTACATTCTATTACTTTGATCTCATTACCTTTTGCAAGATACTGGATATTGAACGGGCCTGAAATATTTAACTCCCTGGCGATTTTACGGCTGATACGTTTGATACGTCTCAGCGTCTCGATATATAATTTCTGCGCGGGGAACTGTATAGTTGCGTCGCCGCTGTGAACGCCGGCAAATTCAATATGTTCGGATATGGCATAGACGACGATTTCGCCTCGTTCGGCTACCGCATCCATTTCGACCTCTTTTGCATGTTCGATAAACCGGCTGATGACCACCGGATGCTTCTTACTGACATTGGCGGCCACTTTGAGGAAACGCTCCAGTTCTTCGTCATTGGAGCAGACGTTCATAGCGGCGCCGCTTAAAACGTAACTCGGACGTACGAGTACGGGGAATCCTGCTTCTTTGACGAAAGCGTTCACCTCATCCAGCGTTGTCAGTTCTTTCCAGCGGGGCTGGTCGACGCCGATACGGTCGAGCATTGCGGAGAATTTATGGCGGTCTTCCGCATTGTCGATACTTTGGGCCGTTGTTCCGAGGATGGGGATATGATGTTCGTCGAGCCGTACGGCCAGATTATTAGGGATCTGTCCTCCTGTGGAGACAATGACTCCCTGCGGATTTTCCAGTTCGAGAATATCCATCACACGTTCGAAGGTAAGTTCATCGAAATACAGCCGGTCGCACATATCATAATCGGTCGATACGGTTTCGGGATTGTAGTTAATCATGACCGACCGGTACCCTTCCTTACGGATAGTATTAAGCGCCTGCACGCCGCACCAGTCAAATTCTACGGACGAGCCGATCCGGTATGCGCCCGAGCCGAGAACAACGATCGACCGGCGGTCGCCGAGGTATTGCACATCATTTTCCGTCCCGCCGTACGTCAGGTAGAGATAATTTGTCTGTGCCGGATACTCGGCGGCTAATGTATCAATTTGTTTGACGACGGGTACGATACCCAGTTGCTTGCGCAGTTGGCGGACCGTTTCAATATGTTGATCCTCCATCCGGTCTTTCCAGACGGCGCGGGCGATCTGGAAATCGGAAAATCCCCGGATTTTCGCGCGGCGTATCAGTTCGTATATTTTCGGGTGCGTATAACGATCTGTCCCTGCGTTGACGATGTCGAGTGAGGATAATCGTTCAAGTTCTTCCGCCGTATGAATAATATTTTGCAGTTTGTATAAGAACCATTTGTCTATTTTCGTCAGGTCGTGTATCCGGTCGATCGTATATCCTGCACGGAAGGCTTTATTTATAATAAATATACGGCGGTCGGTCGGTTCATGGAGCGCCTTATTCACATCCGGGATGACGATTTCCTTATTTTCAACGAATCCGTGCATACCCTGTCCGATCATACGCAAACCTTTCTGAATCGCTTCTTCGAACGTACGGCCGATAGACATTACTTCGCCGACGGATTTCATACTGCTTCCGATTTCCCTTGCCACCCCGTGAAACTTCCCCAGATCCCAGCGCGGGATTTTACAGACCACGTAATCAAGTGCGGGTTCGAAGAATGCGGACGTCGTTTTGGTCACGGAATTTTTAAGATCAAAAAGTCCGTATCCCAATCCGAGTTTTGCCGCGACAAAGGCCAGCGGGTAGCCGGTTGCTTTCGACGCCAGCGCCGACGAGCGCGACAGGCGTGCGTTCACTTCGATCACGCGGTAATCTTCACTTTCGGGATCAAGTGCGTACTGGACGTTACATTCCCCGACGATCCCGATATGGCGGATGATCCGTATGGCCAGTTCCCGGAGTTTGTGATATTCCGTGTTCGTGAGTGTCTGCGAGGGGGCGATGACGATGCTTTCGCCCGTATGGATACCCAGCGGGTCGAAGTTTTCCATATTACAGACGGTGATACAGTTGTCGAAGCAGTCGCGCACGACTTCGTATTCGACTTCTTTCCAACCTTTCAGGCTTTTCTCGACGAGTATCTGCGGTGAAAACGAAAAGGCTTTTTCTACGAGAGCATCCAGTTCTTCTTCATTGTCGCAGAATCCGCTCCCCAGTCCTCCCAGGGCGTAAGCGGCGCGTATGATAACCGGATATCCCAGTTCTCTGGCGGCGCGCCGTGCTTCCTCTGCATTTTCGACCGCCTCGCTTTTGATTGTTTTCACATGGATTTCATCCAGTCTTTCAACGAACAGTTCACGGTCTTCCGTATCCATAATAGCCTGCACAGGCGTGCCGAGGACCCGGACATTATATCTTTCAAGTATTCCTTTTGTATAAAGCTCAACACCGCAGTTCAGGGCGGTTTGTCCTCCGAACGCAAGCATAATGCCGTCCGGCTGTTCTTTCTCGATAACTTTCTCGACAAAGAAGGCGGTGACCGGCAGAAAATACACTTTATCGGCGACCCCTTCCGATGTCTGTACCGTCGCAATATTGGGATTGATCAGTACGGTATAGATCCCTTCTTCTTTCAGGGCTTTCAGCGCTTGCGAGCCGGAGTAGTCAAATTCCCCTGCTTCCCCTATTTTTAATGCTCCCGAGCCGAGGAGCAACACTTTCTTGATTTCGTTTCTTTCCATCTTTACTGCTGTTATTCTATAACTGAGGCCTGTCGTGTCTCAAGAGATTAATTCTGCAAACCGGTCGAAGATAAACTCCGTATCGGTCGGTCCGCTGCACGCTTCCGGGTGGAACTGTGCGGAAAAGAAGGGTTTATTTTTATGGCGTATCCCTTCATTGGTGCCATCGTTCATATTCACAAAAAGCGGTTCCCAGTCGGAGCCGAGCGTATTACTATCGACGGCATACCCATGATTTTGCGAAGTGATATAACATTTATCGGTTCCGACCATCCGCACCGGTTGGTTATGGCTGCGATGTCCGTATTTAAGCTTGTAGATAGAAGCGCCTCCGGCTTTGGCCAGCAACTGGTTTCCCATACAAATCCCGCAAATAGGCTTCTCTTCGCCGAGCGCTTGGCGGATATGCTGTACGGCGACGGCGCAGGTATCCGGGTCGCCCGGCCCGTTACTGATAAACAACCCGTCGTATTCCATCCGGTTAAAATCGTAATCCCACGGTACGCGCATAACGGTCAGGTCTCTTTTAAGGAGGCTGCGGATGATATTATGTTTTACGCCGCAATCCACCAGCACCACCCGTTTCTTACCGGCTCCTTCGTTATACGTAATCACCTCTTTACAGGATACCTTATCTACAAAATTGACCTCATCGTAGTGGAATATCGGGAGTTGTGCCTGCATAGCTTTTTCGTCCGCGCCATTGCCTGTCACGATAGTTCCGATCATTACGCCCTGTTCGCGAAGTCGTTTTGTCAGTGCGCGCGTATCGATTCCATAGATACCGGGGATCCCTTCTTCTTTCAGCCATTCGGCCAGCGAACCGGCGGCATTCCAGTGGCTATACTGATAACTGTAATCACTGACAATGATAGCGCCGGCATGTATGCGTTCACTTTCCATGAAGAGGGAGATCCCGTCCGTCCGTATTGTTCGGGCCGGAACGCCGTAATTGCCGATCAGCGGATAAGCGAGCACCATCAACTGTCCGGAATAGGAGGGATCCGTCAGGCTTTCGGGGTATCCGCTCATGGCCGTATTGAAAACCACCTCGCCGATAACGGAGTTCTCCGCCCCGAAGGAATATCCTTCGTACCTGCTGCCGTCGTCTAAAATTAAAGTTGCCTTCATTAAATTCATGTATTATCCTGTTTAAAATATGTTTCTTCCATATAATTGATAAACGCCTGATTGACCATTCTTGCCCCTCCGGGAGTAGGATAATCGCCGGAAAAATACCAGTCGCCGGGATGATCCGGGCAGGCGGCGTGAAGGCCCTCGATCGTCTGGAACACCAACTCTATTTCCGCGTGTATATCCGGCCCGCTCAGCATCTCCGCCATCTTTTTCGAGAGGTCTTCATCGGTGAACGGTGCATAAATATCCTTCACATAATTGACCGTAGCTCCATTGGCGTGCATCTGTTGTTGTTTAGCTTTATGATACGTACCGGTGATCAGATCCTCTTTCTTTCTCTCTTTAAGCAGTTCGATCGCCGCTTTAAAGGCGATAAACTCATCCATGCTCGACATATCGATCCCGTAATAATCCGGGTAACGGATCTGGGGGGAGGAAGATACAAACACGATCTTTTTGGGATTAAGCCGGTCGAGTATACGGATAATACTTTGTTTCAAGGTAGTGCCGCGCACGATACTGTCGTCTATTACGACCAGATTATCTTCCGCCGGCACGATGCTGCCGTAGGTTATATCGTACACATGTGCCGCCAGATCGTTGCGACTGTTACCTTCTGCAATAAACGTACGCAATTTAATATCTTTGATAGCCACCTTCTCACTTCGTATCCGTTGCGATAAAATTCGCCTCGCATCTTCATGACTGATAGAACTGCCTTTATCAAGGATTTGTTTTGTTTTCAGTTCGTCGAGATAGGCATGTAATCCTTCCAGCATACCGTAATAGGCCACTTCTGCCGTATTGGGGATAAATGAGAAGACGGAATGTTCGAGATCGCAGTCGATTTTTTCCAGGATAGTGCCGACTAAATTTCTCCCAAGCTTCTTACGTTCCTTATAGATATCCAGATCACTTCCGCGTGAAAAATAGATACGTTCGAAAGAGCAGGCGCTCAGCGTTTGTGGGGGCAGGATCTGTTCCGTCTTTATCTTGCCGGGGCGATCGACGAAGATAGCTTCACCGCGTTGCAGTTCTTTTATGTCGTTCATCCCCACATTCATCACCGTTTGTATGACCGGGCGCTCTGAGGCCAGCACAAAGATCTCGTCATCCGCATAATAAAAAGCCGTGCGTATACCCCACGGATCGCGTATGGAAAAGGATTCTCCGCTCCCCGTTGCCCCACAGATCACGTACCCACCGTCCCACGTAGAGGCGGCTTTCTTAATCACGTTCGTCAGGTCGATATTTTTCTCTATTGCGTGGGTAATATCCGTACTTTTAAGTCCTTCCGACTCATACTTCTGAAAAAGGTGTTCGGCTTCACGATCGAGCCGGTGACCGAGTTGTTCGAGGATGAAATAAGTATCGGCATAGCGCCGGGGGTGTTGTCCGGTGGAGGTGATATCCTGGAAGATCGTATGCACGTTCGTCATATTGAAATTTCCGCAGATAGCCAGGTTCCGGGCGCGCCAGTTGCTGCGGCGCAGGAAGGGATGAATATATGACAGCCCGGACTTACCCGTCGTACTGTAGCGCAGATGTCCGATATACAATTCGCCGGCGAACGGCAGGTGTGATTGGGCAAACAGCGGATCTTTCAGTTCTTCTGCCGGGATCTCTTTATAATGTTTATATACGTTATCGAATATCTCCGTGATTGCTCCTGTACCTGTAGCCCTCTCACGAAACATATATTCTTCTCCGGGATCGGCTTCCAGTTTGACACAGGCAAATCCCGCGCCTTCCTGTCCCCGGTTGTGCTGTTTCTCCATCAACAGATACAACTTACTCAGGGCATACGTCCACGAGCCGTATTTACACTGATAATATTCCAACGGCTTCAGCAGTCGTATCATGACCACGCCACATTCATGCTTTAAAGTTTCCATCCGACAGGTATTTGAAAATCGCCACAAAGGTATAATAATTCACAGGATAAAAAAAACGAACACTTTAAAAGAAAAGTGTTCGTTTAATCTATCATTTCATAATCCCTCTCATTTTAAGATGCTGAACTTACCAATGATCGGAAGTTCCTTTGCTTCGCCTTTGGCTGCGTTAACGATCCCGATGATCGCTAAAACAACGAATACGAATGAAACCAGACTTAATAACGTACCGATAAGAGCCAGCCTGAGTGAAATCACTGCAAGGACGCCTGTAATAATCCATACTACAATACTGTATGCAATAGAAGCAATTAGCAGAACGGGTCCCTGATTTGCATGAAAGCGCGCGAAAGGGGATTCTTTCGCCGCAAAAATCGGTACCAACACTAAAATGCCCAAATAAGCAAGGATTGCCATAATTTTGTTGTCCTGAACATCTTTCGGATCAACAGTAAAATTTTCTGCCATAA
>JAIRKN010000136.1 GCA_031260095.1 Tannerella sp.
CGTTTTTTATTCTTCTCGCGATATCCTCTGTAATTGTGATTATTTTCTCCTTTTTTATTTTTTTGGCGGTATCCTTTTTCCCCTGCCGGTTTCACAACGATCGCTTTTCCGTCGGCCTCAAAACTGTTCATCGCGTCCATCACACGGCCTGCGTCTCCCTTTCCGGTTTCGAAAAGGGCAAAATCATCATGCAGATCAATCCGTCCTATCTCCACCCTTTTTCCTTTTACGCAATGGTTTACGAGGTCTATCAACTGGGCCGGCAGAAGTCCGTCTTTCCTTCCGAAGTTCAGTTTGAGGATCATCATCCCCTCTTCTGCCTGGTCGGACGATAACCTGCGCCGTTCTTCCCGTTTTTTTCTGTTTCCGGTATGGCTTTGTTTTTCATCCGCGTCTTCGATTTCTCCTGCGTTTTGATAATACTCGATCAGGCGATTAAATTCCAGCGATACGATGCGTTTGATGATATCTTCTTTTTCCAGCCATTCCAGTTTGCGAAAGATAGAGGGCATCAATGTCCGGATCTCCTCTTCGTTGACTTTTACTTTTTCAATCTTATCGGCGAAGTTAAACAATTGTTTTTCGCAGATTGTTTTACGGTCCGGGATCGTTCCTTTTTCAAACTTACAATTCGTAGCATCCATTATTTTGCGGAGCTTTCCTTTTTCCTTGATGTGGCAGATTGCGATAGAGATGCCGGTTTTGCCGCCCCGTGCGGTGCGTCCGCTCCGGTGTGTATAGGCTTCCGTTTCGTCGGGCAACCCGAAATGGATCACATGCGTCAGATTGTTCACATCTAATCCGCGTGCCGCCACATCGGTTGCGACGAGCAGTTGCAGGTTCCGGTTCCGAAATTTCTGCATGACGTAATCGCGCGCTGCCTGAGTGAGTTCTCCGTGCAGTGCGTCCGCGTTGTAACCATCGTGTATCAGCTTGTCGGCTATTTCCTGCGTTTCCCGTCTTGTACGACAGAAGATAATGCCGTAGAGGTTCGGATAATAATCGGCGATGCGTTTAAGCGCCAAATATTTGTCTTTCGCATGTACCGTGTAATAGATATGGCGTATATTCTCATTGCCTTTGTTTTTCTCCCCGATGACGATCTCGCGCGGCGAATGCATGTACTTTCCGGTTATCCGGGCAATTTCTTTCGGCATCGTGGCCGAGAAAAGGAGCATATTGCGATTGTCCGGCGCCTGCGACAGTATTTGTTCGATATCTTCCGCGAATCCCATAGAGAGCATCTCGTCCGCTTCGTCGAGAACGACATTTCGGATATTGGAAAGATCGGCTACGCGGCGATTCATCAGGTCCATCAGTCGTCCGGGCGTCGCTACGATAACCTGTACGCCTTTCGACAATGTTTTGATCTGGCTTTCAATACTGGATCCCCCGTATACGGGAAGTATCGAAAGATTTTTCATATATTTTGAGTAATCGTTCAGATCGGATGCAATTTGCAGGCATAATTCGCGCGTAGGGCATAATATGAGTGTTTGCGGACGGCGCTGTCCGGGATCTGTTTTTTGCAATATGGGAATGCCATACGCCGCTGTTTTTCCTGTGCCTGTCTGCGCCAGTGCGATCATGTCGCCCGTATCTCCAAGCATCAGCGGTATGACTTCTTCCTGTACCGGCATAGGCGCGGCATAACCCATCTCCTCGATGGCTTTTCTGATTTCGGGCATCACGCCCATTTCTTCGAATGTATTCATAAAGATGATTTTGATCCCGTTTTTAGTATCCGGGATTTTTGAGAGGGCAAAGGTAAGGAATAATTGACAATTGATCATTATTTATTTTCTATTTTTTTTACTGAACAGGAAGATAGCGGCTTTTCGACAATAAAAATAAAATCAATCTTTTATTTTGCATTACTCCCAACTTATGTTATCTTTGCCGGAATTTTAATAATATAGATGTATATTATTTAAAAGAGAAAATAAAGACGTAAGATGTAAAAACAAACAAGATGAATGTAATTAACAAGACGATTGATTTGGGTGACGGAAGGACGATCACCATTGAGACCGGCAAGTTGGCTAAACAGGCTGACGGTGCGGTTACTGTACGAATGGGCGACACGGTGTTGCTCGCCACCGTTTGCGGTGCGAAGGAGGCGGCTCCGGATGTGGATTTTATGCCGCTTCAAGTAGATTATAAAGAAAAATTTTCGGCATTCGGCCGTTTCCCGGGAGGCTTTACCCGCAGGGAAGGGAGAGCTTCCGATTATGAGGTATTGGTTTCGCGGTTGGTGGATCGTGTACTGCGTCCGCTGTTTCCGGACGATTATCATGCGGAAGTTTTTGTAAGCATCATATTGTTCTCGGCCGACAGCAAAGATATGCCGGATGCGCTGGCCGGGCTGGCGGCTTCGGCGGCCCTGGCCGTCTCGGACATACCGTTTAACGGCCCTATTTCGGAAGTGCGTGTAGCGCGCGTTGACGGACAGTTTGTCATTAATCCGACTTTCTTGCAGCTTGAAAAAGCCGATCTGGACATTATGGTAGGCGCTACGGCCGATAACATCATGATGGTAGAAGGCGAGATGGACGAAGTGCAGGAAGTCGATATGCTCGAAGCGATCAAGGTAGCGCACGAGGCGATTAAGGATCATTGCAGGATACAGCAGGAGCTGGCCGAAGCGTGCGGTAAGACCGTGAAACGGGAATACAGCCACGAGGTCAATGATGAAGACCTGCGCGCCGCCGTGCGTGCCGCCTGTTATGATAAGGTATATGCCGTCGCGGTTTCGGGAAGTGCGAAGCAGGAGCGTGCAGACGCTTTCACCGCCATAAAAGACGGCTTTAAAGCGTCGTATACCGAAGCGGAACTGGAAGAAAAAGGCACGTTGATCGACCGCTACTATCATGACGTGGAAAAAGAAGCCATGCGTCGCGCGATCTTGGACGAAGGAAAGCGCCTCGACGGACGACAGACAACCGACATCCGCCCGATATGGATCGAAACGGATTGTCTGCCCGGACCTCACGGAGCGGCTATCTTTACACGCGGAGAAACACAATCGTTGACGACGGTTACGCTCGGAACGAAAAACGACGAAAAGATTGTCGACGATGTATTGCTACATGGCAAGGAACGTTTCCTGCTACATTATAACTTCCCTCCGTTCTCAACCGGCGAAGCCCGTCCGCAACGAGGCGTAGGACGCCGTGAGATCGGCCACGGCAATCTGGCGCATCGTGCACTGAAACGTGTGATCCCCGATCAGTATCCGTATGTCATACGTATTATCTCCGATATTCTGGAATCAAACGGATCGTCTTCGATGGCCACCGTCTGCGCCGGCACACTGGCCCTGATGGACGCGGGCGTACCGGTGCGCAAACCCGTTTCCGGCATTGCTATGGGGCTTATTTCCGAAAATAAAGGAGCTAACTATGCCGTACTTTCGGATATCCTCGGCGACGAAGATCATTTGGGGGATATGGATTTCAAGGTGACGGGAACAAAAGACGGCATTACAGCCACCCAAATGGATATCAAAGTCGACGGACTGTCATACGAAATCCTTGAAAAAGCGCTGGCACAGGCCAAAGAAGGACGTATGCATATCCTCGGCAAGATCACGGACGCAATGCCGGAGCCACGTCCCGAACTCAAACCACATGCGCCGCGCATCGAAACCTTTACGGTCGGAAAAGAATTTATTGGCGCGATCATTGGCCCCGGCGGAAAAATCATCCAGGGCCTACAGGAAAAGACGGGAACAATCATTTCGATCGAAGAAATAGATAATAAAGGTGTGATCGAAGTTTCCGGAACGAATAAGGAAAGTATCACTGCTGCCATAAGAGCCATAAAAGGCATTGTGGCCGTACCTGAGGTCGGCGAAATATACGAAGGAAAAATCTCTTCCGTCATGCCTTACGGCGCCTTTGTCGAATTTATGCCGGGCAAAGACGGATTGCTTCATATTTCCGAAATAGACTGGAAGCGGTTGGATACGGTGGAAGAATCAGGACTCCGGGAAGGCGACCCGGTGAGCGTTAAGCTGATGGATATTGATCCGAAAACCGGTAAATTCAAATTATCGCGCAAGGCGATATTGCCAAAGCCCGAAGGATACACGGAGGCGGAACGTCCGCAACGTCCGCCCCGGCAAAATGACGGCCGCGGAGACCGCTCGTCCCACAACCGCGACAGAGGCGGTCGCCGGGGGTAATGATGAATACGCTCCATTACCGGAGAGGACTTAAAAAACATATTATGACAACAGTCGCATTAATAAAAAGAGGAAAAGACGGCACATTCTTTACACCAAACACAGACCGTACCGTCAAACTTTGATTTGTTTCTTATACAAAAATCCGGTATTACCGATAGCCCGCTCCCTGAAAAAGAGCGGGCTTTTTTTTCAATAAGTTGTAAGTCGTAAGTCGTAAGTTGTAAGTTGTAAGTTGTAAGTTGTAAGTTGTAAGTCGTAAGTCTGAAAGATCGGGTAGCTATTCTAACGTCGACATTCCACCGTCCCTCCTCCGTCATTTGCGAGTTGGTAATGCCGTAGATATGGGGCTACGACGGACGGCTCTACATTCGTTCGACGACGCCGGGCTGCGCCGAGGTCTATAACCTGAGCGGCCAGTTGCTGCAAACGTTCCCGTTCGCCACCGGCGAAACGCGCTCGCAGCCCCTGCCCAAAGGCACCTACGTCGTCCGCGGCAGCGACAACTGGGCACAAAAGATCGTCGTTCGGTAGGAGTGACGGAAGTTCGTCCGAACAGTAAAAAGGCTGTCCCTCCCGACGGGGGGCGGCCTCTTTTTATTATTTTAGAAAAGGTCAGCCCTGTTCTCGTCCCGCACGCATTTGGAAAACTCACTCTTTTCATGTAATTTTGCAGACGAATTTCTAACTAATGATTTATTCAAATGAAAGTTCCTGAAAAATATTACGAC
>JAIRKN010000163.1 GCA_031260095.1 Tannerella sp.
TTATGGCTCGTTGGGGATCATTTTGGCTTTTTCCTTTTTTATAGAGTTGACGGGAATTGATGATGTTTTGCCACAGGATATATCCGGCAGGGGCGATGGCGGTCAGGGGGTGCAGATAGGTTTGTGCCATCCAGATGCCGAGGATTGTATTTTTTTGTCCGAGTCCCTGGCCGGATGAGATCGGGTCGCCGTAATGTTTTCCGATTCGCCGTCCGGCTACGAATTGCAGGCAGCAGAGGATGAGTGAGAGGATTAACAGGCCAGTTTCTGTTTTATAATCCGTGTTATCCCGGTTTATCATGAAGTCTACGGTAGTTCCCGTGACGACGGTTAGTGCTGTTACCCACAGGTAGAAGGACATTTTGGGTATGCCGAGCAATGCTTTGTGTACTTTGGGCGTCAAGTATCGCAGTGCGATAGCGACGAATAGCGGGAGTATTAATATCGGGAACACTTTCCGGCAGATGTACCAGACGGATTGTAGGAAGGATAATTCTTCGTGTCCGCCTGTAAGGGAGAAATATACCGGGGCGGCTACGGCTACGGCTACGTTGCAGAATAAGACATAAGCGGTGAGAAAACCGACGTTCCCCCCAAGCATTCCCGTAATAACGGCTGCTGCGGTAGCCGTAGGGATCAGCAGGCATAGCATTGCTCCCTGGGCGATGACCGGATCAAAGGGTAGAATCAGGTAATAAAGCCCGATACTTCCGGCCAGTTGGATGAGCAACAGCCATAAATGTGCCGGATGAAACCTTATATCTTTAAAGGAGATCTTACAGAATGTGAGAAGCAGCATGACAAAGAGCAGGTAAGGCGTCAGGAAAGAAAGGCGGCCGACCCATTTATGAGTCAGCGCGCCGGTTATCATTGCGATTGGAAGCATCCAGTCTTTTATAAATTTCAGCATAGTTTATTGGATCGGGATATACTGCACGAACGCTTCTATGGCTTCGTATGCAGCCAGTCCGAGTTGTTTGTATGTTTCGGCCGTGGTGCGGTTACGATCTTCGGCGCGTTGCCAGAACAGGCGTTCGTCATCGCCGAGGAACGGTGCGCTTTCGGCCTGCGACTGATGTTTGAGGATTGCGTTCCGTTTGTGACGCAGTTCCTCCGGGCTGATCGGCACGGCCATTTCTATATGGTCCATTTCCCATTCGGCCCAGGCGCCACGGTACATCCATACGCGGCAGTTTTTCATCCATTTCAGATCTTTTACCTCGTCGATAGCCGCCAGTACTGCATCCAGGCAGACCTTATGAGTTCCGTGCGGGTCGGCCAGATCGCCGGCAACAAAAATCTGATCCGGTTTCACCTTCAACAGTAATTTTTTGACGATCTCCACATCCTCTTCCCCTAACGGTTTCTTCTTTACCAGACCGGTCTCATAAAACGGCAGATCGAGGAAATGGATATTTTCGTCTTTCAAACCCGAATAACGGCTTGCATGACGTGCCTCTTCGCGGCGGATCGTTCCTTTCATAAACAGCACGTCCGGGTGTTCGGCTTTTCCGTCTTCTTTCTTTTCATAGCGCAGGTAGTGAATAATTTCTTCCGCTTTCGATTTCATTTTGCTCTCTTTCGGCGAATATTTATTACATACATCCTTCAGATATTCGCAATAACGCACGACCTCTTCGTCGCCCACGGCTATGTTGCCGGACGTCTGATAAGCCACATGAACGGTATGATTCTGGTCGCAGAGGCGGCGGAATGTTCCTCCCATCGAAATAACGTCATCATCCGGGTGGGGGCTGAACACGATAATTCTTTTAGGATAGGGTTTGGCGCGTTCCGGGCGGTTTGAATCATCGGCATTCGGTTTTCCGCCGGGCCAACCTGTAATCGTATGTTGTATATCATTAAATATTTTGATATTCACGTTGTAGGCCGAGCCGTAGATAGCCAGTAACTCTCCCAGTCCGTGTTCGCTGTAATCTTTGTTTGTCAGTTTCAGGATAGGCTTATTCATCAGTTGGCACAACCATATAATAGCTCTTCGTATCAGTTTGTTATCCCATTCGCAGTTGGTGACTAACCACGGGTGGCTGATCCGCGTCAGGTTATAGGCCGACGACAGGTCGATGATCATACTCGCATTGGAATGATGTTGGAGGCATGTTGCGGGAAGGGCGTCTGTTGCCGGACCTTCGATCGTCTGTTTGATAATAGCTGCTTTCGTTTCGCCCCAGGAAATCAGCGTCACCTTCTTCGCTTCCATGATCGTTCCGATTCCCATAGTAATCACTCCTGCGGGGACATTCTCGATAGAGCTGAACAGTTGCGCCGATTCTTTCCGCGAAGTATTATCCATAAGCATCAGGTGGGTATGTGAATTGATAGAGGCTCCGGCGCTGTTCAGTCCGATCGTGCCGGCCATACCGATACCGAGCAGCATATAATCAATCCCTCCGCAATCCTTTATCTTTTGTTCATATCCCTGGCAAAATTCATAGATGTCATTTTTATTCATAAACCCGTCGGGATAGAAAATATTCTTTGCCGGAATATCCACATGATTCAGGAACGCCTCCTGCAATTGATGCAGATTACTGTTTGCCGCGTTTGTAAGCGGATAAAATTCATACAGCAGGAATATAATTACATTCTTAAAACTTAGCTTTTCTTTTTTATGAATATGGATTAAGTGTTGAAACAGTGTCTGTGGAGAGCGTCCTCCCGGCACGACCAGCACAAACTTCTTCTTTGCCTTTTGCCTGTTCCTTATTTCTTTGGCAATTTCGTTTGCAATCGTCAAAGAACCTTCGTCCATTGAGGCATAAATATGTGTCGGGATCTTCTCAAAGCGCGTCATCACGCTATATTCAAATTCATTCTCAGGCTTGTAATATTTCTCGGGAATACGCGTGAGCGTAATTTGTGAACTTAAATTTTTTCTCATAACGGTAAATTAAAAATGAATGCAAATGTAGTACATGCCGGAAGAAAAACAAAGCAAAAACAGATTTTTGTTATACCGGAATATTGCATGAGTTCTGTTTTTCACCAGAAAGCGCAAAGCAAACGGGCTTTATTTGTCAAACACAAAAAAAATGAATACATTTGCCGCATATCATACGGAATTTATGCGAAAAACGTACATCTGGGAACATAGTGGATGGCCATATTTAACCTGGG
>JAIRKN010000164.1 GCA_031260095.1 Tannerella sp.
ATAAGATAGAGTTGTTGAATCTTAAAATACTTTCTTTGTATGATTTCGAAAGCGACAGGGCGATTCTGCCTGTAAAGGTTGTGCCTATAGGAACTCAACAATAGAAATGAAAAATGATCAAATTCGTAATTCTTAATTTAAAACAATATATGAAATACAAAAGCTTATTATCTACGACAATTGTTGTTTTACTTACAGCCTGTAACAATCAGCCGCAAAGTAATCAGAACGATATTGAAACACCCGTATCCGTACAGGAGTTAAAAAAAGGCTCTATCAGTAAGTTGATTAATACCACAGGAACGGCACAGGCGAATTATAGTGTAGAACTTAACTCCGAAATGAGTGGTATGTATAAACTCCAGACAAATTCCGGGACCGGAAAGCCGTATAAATTGGGGGACGCCGTCAAAAAAGGACAGCTGATCATCCGTTTCGAAGATAAAGAATATGAAAACGGAATTGCACTGGAGGCAAAAAAGCTCAGTCTTGAAATAGCGGAGCAGGAACAGAGCAAACAAAAGGCTTTGTATGAAAAAGGCGGTGTGACCCTTAGCGAGATGCGTAATACGGAGGTAAGGGCGATCAACGCGCGCTACGACCTTGAAAACGCACATCTTAGCCTTGAAAAGATGAATATCAAAGCGCCTTTTGACGGTGTTATTGTTTCATTACCGCATTATACTGCCGACGGGAGAATCGAACAAGGCAAACCAATGGTCGGGATTATGGATTATGCGCGCATGTACATAGATATTAATCTTCCGGAGAGTTCGATTGAATTTATTAAAGTGAATCAACCGGTTTATATTACCCATTATACATTGCCGGAAGATACGTTGCGTGGCATTATCAGCGAACTATCGCCGGCAATAAGTACTGAGACGCGAACGTTCAAAGGCGTTATATTGATTGATAATAATAATTTGAAGTTGCGTCCGGGTATGTTTGTGAAAGCCGATGTTGTTGTAGATAGGGCGGATAGTGTGATTATCATACCAAAAGACGTAGTGCTTTCAAGCAGAAACCGGAAATATGTATATGTTGTGGAGAAAAATACTGCTATCGTACGTAATATAAAGACCGGCCTTGAAGATGAGGATAACGTGCAGATTACGGAAGGATTGAACGAAAATGACAATCTTGTTGTCAGAGGATATGAAACGCTACGTGAGAATAGTCGTGTCAAAGTGTTGAAGTAAGTTGATCGTGCAGGTTTTATTTACATTTTAAGCAGGTAGATGAAATGAAAAAAATAATCGCATTTGCGGTGAGAAATCCCGTTACCATAAGTATGGTTGTTCTGGCAATCCTGTTGCTTGGAAAGATCTCATACGACCGGTTGAACGTGGATTTATTGCCGGATATGAATTCGCCGCGTCTTTTTGTCGAGATTGAGGCAGGCGAACGACCGCCGGAAGAAATAGAGAAAATGTTTGTGGAGAACATGGAATCAATGGCGATCCGCCAGAGTGATGTGACCCAGGTATCGTCAGTCGTTAAAGCCGGTTCCGCACGGATAACGGTCGTGTATGTCCAGAACAAGGATATGGATGAAGCTTTCCTTGATTTGCAAAAAGTCATGAGTCCGTTCTCCCAGAATACGGATATCGAATCAATCAATATCACACAACATGACCCGAACACTGCACCTGTCGTGCTTGTCGCCATGTCTCACCGCTCCATTACGGATATGGCGGAGTTACGCAAAATGGCGGAGAGTTATATACGTAATGAACTGATACGTCTTGAAGGGGTTGCCGAAGTGGCGCTCTCCGGGCAGGAAATGTCTGTGCTGACAATTAAAACGGACCCGTATAAACTGGGCGCCTTTGGCCTGACTATGGAAGAAATAGCTTCACGGATAGAAGCGAATAACCAGAGTATTTCCGGTGGGCGCGTAAGCGAACTGGGGTTACAATATCTGGTGAAAAGTTCGTCGTTGTTTACCTCCGAAGCTGATTTTGAAAACCTGATTGTCAGTTACAAGTCTACGGAATCCACGGTTGCGGGAAGTACAACGTCTACCGCCGGGACAGGATCTTCCTCGGCAGAAGGAGACAGTAATGCGCCTTTATATTTGCGTGAGGTGGCTACCGTAAAGTTCGAGAATGCGCGTCCTGAGAATATTGTGCGTATCAACGGGGAACGTTGCATTGGATTGTCTGTCTACAAAGAAATGCAATATAATACGGTCCGCGTAGTAAACCTGATCAGTCGTCAGTTAGGGATCATAGAACAGGCATTGCCGGGATATAAATTTCAGGTTATCAGTAATCAGGGAACATTTATTAAACAGGCGATAGACGAGGTAAAGGACAGCGCCGTTCTGGGTATGATACTTGCCGTACTGGTCCTGTTCGTTTTCCTTCGCCGTATCGGAACAACACTGATTGTCAGTTTATCCATTCCCATATCCATTGTAGCAACATTTAATCTGATGTATTTTAACGGATTGACGCTGAATGTCATGACGCTGAGTGGTCTGGCATTAGGAGGAGGGATGCTTGTAGATAATGCCATTGTTGTCATAGAAAGTATATTCCGAAATCATGAGCACGGACTTAGCCGGAAAGACTCTATTATAACCGGCGCTTCGGAAGTTTCGGGAGCCGTGATCGCCTCTACACTAACAACGATCGTTGTTTTTCTGCCGATCGTATATCTTCATGGGGTTTCGGGCGAGCTATTTAAAGATCAGGCATGGACGGTTGCATTCTCGTTATTATCGTCCCTGTTTGTCGCTTTACTTGTCATACCGATGCTGTATGATAAATTATCGGGCCGTAAGAACGTTAAGATCGAAACCCATTCTATTCAGTTCAAATGGTATAGCAAAACGCTTGCTTCTTTGTTAAGGCATCGATGGATAGTCATTATCGTTTCCGTATTGTTGCTGGTCATCACGATATTTCTGATTCCGTTTGTCGGGACAGAGTTTTTGCCCCGTTCTGAAAGTCGTGCGTTTTCAGTATCGGTGAAACTGCCGGAAGGTACACGTATTGAACGTACGGATGCGGTTGTCAACAATCTGGAATATTTACTGTATACGATAAGCGGGGATAGCTTGTGTACGGTTTACAGTCATGTGGGCGAAGGCTCGTCGGAAAATGAGGTGTTTGAAGGAGAGCATACGGCTATGATGAAAGTCATTCTATCGGAATCTTCACCATTACTACCGGAAACGGTGATGGAGCGTTTCGTGGAAGCAACCAATAATATTGAGGGGTTGGAACTTACGTTTAAACAGGAAGATAATTCCCTGGGGTCGTTGTTCGGAGATGAAGATGCTCCGATTGTTGTGGAAGTAAAAGGGGAAGACCTGGATGAAATCGCGTCTATTACCGACGACGTCCTGTTGCGGTTGGAGTCTGTTGACGGCGTTTATAACGTTAAGTCGTCAATGGCCGAAGGAGCTCCCGAACTGACTGTCATGATCGACCGCACTATGGCAGGGATCAATAATCTTACGGTTTCGACGGTGATTGAACAGTTAAAGCAACAATTACAGGGACGTGACGTCGGAAAGATGGATTACAAGGGTGAGATGCGGGATATTGTCATCAAAGCGCCTGATGTTACGGTGAAGGATCTACAGGATCTGATCATCAAAAACGGCAATCAGGAATTTCGCCTGCATGAGATTGCCACGATAACGAGTTCGTTGGCTCCGAAGGAAATATTCCGCCGAAACCAGAACCGTATCAATAAGATATTGGCTGACAAAGACGGCGGTAAATCCCTGGATAAAGTTGCTCAGCAAATACGACAGGCTATCGGTGATATAGACCTTCCGGCAAATTATTCGATAAATGTGACGGGAGAAGAAGAAAAACGGCAGGAATCAATGAACAGTCTGATGTTTGCTTTGTTTTTATCGGTTATATTGGTCTATATGGTATTGGCGTCGCAGTTTGAATCATTGCTGCATCCGTTTACCATTCTGCTGACCATACCGTTAGCCCTTGTCGGCGCGATTCTGATGTTTCTTATCACCGGCACGACCCTCAATATAATGGGAGTGATCGGTATCATTATGCTGGCGGGTATAGCGGTGAATAACTCTATTATTCTGGTCGGACGTATCAATCAGTTGAAAACGACGATGTCCCTTACCGGTGCGATTGTGCAGGCCGGTCAGCAGCGTCTTCGTCCGATTATTATGACAAGCCTTACGACGATTCTCGCCTTGCTGCCGATGTCATTTAATATAGGCGAGGGTGCCGCCTTGCGTTCATCTATGGCAATCGCCGTTATCGGAGGTCTTGTCACCTCAACATTGATGAGTCTGGTGGTCATCCCATGTGTTTATTACCTGTTCGAACAAATGAAACGTCGTGTGATGAAACAATCCGAACCGGAGCCGGAGCAACAAACGATGTACTCATAAAAACCACATGAAACGAAAAGGATGAATTTTCTGTTACATAGAAGAATAACCATAACGATGTTGTTTATAGCGCTTACCCTGCTTGGGTATGTGTCGTATAAACAATTGCCGGTAGAGTTGCTGCCCAACGCAGAACTCCCTGTTTTGTTCGTATCCGTCAACTCGCAGCAGGAAATGGATCCCGTATATGTAGAGTCGGAAGTTATCATACCTCTGGAAGGTGCGATAAGCGCTATCGGAGGCGTAGATAAGATACAATCGGAGATCAGCAGTCGCCAGTCATCCATACGGATTGACTTTAAGAGTAATGTAAATTACAAGGCGACGTCTTTGAAACTGGAAGAGAAGATGAAAGAAGTCTCGACAACACTTCCTGATGGTTTTACCGTACAAGTCCGAAAGGTGGATATCGCGATGATGTCCAATAATTTTATGACGCTCCAGGTTCGTGGTTCGGGAGGCGTGGATCGTGTACGGAATGTGGTCGATGAAAAAATAAAGGCAGAACTGGAAAATATCGACGGCGTAGCGGGAGTGAACGTCTATGGCGGACGTGAAAAAGCGATTGAAGTCAGGTTAGATAAGGAGGCGTGCAAAGCGCTGAACTTAAACACCTCAAGAATTGCCAACCTGCTAAACAGCAATACACAGGAGAAGGTGTTTGTCGGTAATGCAAAAGAGCCTGCCCACCAGTTTTTTGTTCATGTTAATTCGTCTTATACAAGGGTTTCGGATCTTGAGAATATCGTAGTCGCCCCCGGCCCTGTATTGCTGAAAGACATCGCTACGGTCTTTTTTGATTTGAAGGAAGAAACGTCATTCAGTCGCGTGAACGGAAAAGAGGCGATTTCTGTTTCACTTGTAAACGATGCGCAGGCCAATCTTATTGATTTGTCACACCGTACGATTGCTGTTATCAATGATTTGAATGTACGTCTGGAAAATATAGACGTTGAGATTGTTATTGACTCCAATACGGCTGAAATAATGGAGGGCAATATCAACCGGATTATAGAGTTGGCCCTGGTCGGAGGCTTACTGGCGATTATTGTACTCTGGTTTTTCCTTAAAAATATCCGGTTGGTCTTTTTCATTGCCTTGTCGATACCGATCTCTGTTTATACGGCTTTTAATTTCTTTTATGCCGCAGGAATATCCATAAATAGTCTTACACTTGTCGGGATGGCGCTTGCTGTCGGGATGTTACTTGATAACAGTGTCGTCGTACTTGAAAATATTTATCGACTGTCCGGCAACGGATTATCCCCCGAACGTTCCGTCACACAGGGCACGACGGAAGTCTGGCGTTCGATCGTGGCGGCTACGCTGACAACCATCACCGTCTTTGTCCCTTTTGTTTTCACCGATAATTTCATGATCAAGCTGATCGGAAATCATATTGGGGTATCTATTGTTTCCACGCTTCTGGTTTCTATGGCCGTTGCTCTTCTGTTCATTCCGATGGCGGCTTATATCATACTACGGAGGAAAAACAACCGTAGTGTTTTCTATGAAAAGGTATCCCTTTCACAGCGTCCCGTACAGATTTATCTTGTGCTGCTCAAAACCTGTATGCGTAATCCGGGAGTAACGGTATTCGGCGCGGTCATCCTGCTTTTTGTAACGTTGATATTCTCGCTTACGACGACCGTGCAACAGAAGCGGGAGGTCGATTCCGACCGTTTTAATGTATATGTAACAATGCGTACGGGAAGTACGTTAGAGAATACGGATCGCGTGGTGAAAGTACTGGAAGAGCGCCTGAATGAAATCCCTGAGAAAAAGGACATCATCAGTCGTATAAACGAAGAAGAGGCCGTCTTGACGCTTGTTTTACAGGAAGATTACCGGAAGATCGGAAAACGTACGCTTGCCGAAATAAAATCAGACGTACAGGCAAAGACGCCGAATGTAGAAGGTACGGAAATATCGGTATCGGATGCTACCGGCGGACAGAACAGGGGAGGAGATGTAGGCGGTATGGTTGCATTTATGAGCATGCTGGGTATTGGCGATAATCAGGAACGAGTGATCATCAAAGGCTCTGATTATGATATGATGCAGCTTGTAGCCGAAGACATTCGTTATTATCTGGATGAACAGGAATTTATCCGTAATTCATGGGTGTCATTTACACGTCGACAGCCGGAGGTGCGCCTCAACTTCGACCAGGTGTTGCTTACGTCCTATGAAATAACGCGAGCGAATATAACGGCGGGTCTGGCAGACCTTAATACCGAATATTCGTCGGGTACGACTTTCAAAGTAGGGGAAGAATCTTATGACATCATTATCCGTGATAAAACACCCGAAGAAGAGGAAGAGGAACAGAAAAAACAAAAAACGATCGACGATCTGGACGCCGTACAGATCATGAACGCCAACGGCGGCTTGCATAACCTTAAAGATGTTGCAACCGTGAATAAAGCTTTCGGACGTTCGCGGATAACGCGCGTCAATCAGGATAAACAACTCGAAGTACGCTATAATTTCATCCGAAGCGTGGAGCAGTCCAACTCCCTGCTGGAAGGTTACCGTGCAGATATAGACCAACTGATTGCCAACTATAATCTGCCGGCAGGCGTGGCTATCGAAGTAATACATGAAGAAGATCTGTTTGCCGAATTTAGATTTCTGATTATTGCGGCATTTATATTGATATTTATGATACTGGCATGTGTCTTCGAATCGGTATCGACGCCCTTTGTCCTGTTGTTCTCCATACCATTGGCTGCAATCGGGTCGTTACTGGCTCTGGTGATGACGGGAAACAGCCTGCTCAGCGCCAATACGCTGACCGGCTTCCTGATTTTGCTGGGAGTCGTAGTGAATAATGGGATTATACTGATTGATTATGCCAATATACTGCGAAAGCGGGGTTTTCGTCGTGAGCGCGCCCTGATGGTGGCCGGACTGTCCCGTATACGTCCTATACTTATCACCAGCATCACCACCATTATTGCAATGTTCCCGCTGGCTATGGGCGATTCGGAGTATGCGGGAGCGATCGGAGCGCCTTTTGCTATTACCGTTATCGGCGGACTCGCGTTCTCAACCTTGCTGACGCTTGTCATCATTCCTACCGTATGTATGGGGTTGGAGAATACGCTGGCATGGTACCGGACATTGTCCATAAAAATAAAAGCGCTGCATCTGGCGCTTGTCTTAGCCGGATTAGCCGGGATCTACCTGTATACGGACGGATTATTGTGGCAATCGCTCTATCTTGTTGCACTGATAATCCTTGTGCCCGGTGTTACTTATTTTGCACAAACCAGCCTGCGACGCGCCAAATCCGATGTTGTTGACGAGGATCAGGAGATACGGATCATTGTAAGGAATCTCGTGAAAATCTATGATCGCGCCGGACGTTTTTCACGCCAATGGAACAGCGGACTGGAATTGCGCAAACGCTTGGGCCTGACTGCGGAATATCATTCCCTGAAAGATTTTGCACGCGCCGGCTGGCAGTTTGTATTATGGGGATTTGCCCTTTATTTCACCTACTTTTATATTGAAAGCAAGTTATGGGTTTTCCTTTTGTCATTTGCCGTTTATGCGATGACGCTTTATCTGTGGCGTAAGATCCGCACCGGTCTGTTCTATCGTTTTCACGGAAGCAAAGCGGTCAGATCTGCCAACCGCATTATTTTCTGGAGTATTCCTCCGCTGATCCTGTTCGGATTGTACGGCAAACTGGAGAATCTTCCCATGACCGCTGTTATCGGCGTACTGTGGGCTGTTGGCATTGCCATTTATGTAACGTCACAGTACCTCTATGAAAAGGATCTCAATATCGAACGGATAAGCGGTCGTTTTGCCGGACTGCGGCGTTCTTACTTCCGGCTGGTGAAGGCTATTCCGCTGATAGGGAAACGCCGTCGTCCGTTTAAGGCGTTGCGCGGTGTTTCTTTCGAGATAAAAACAGGAATGTTCGGCTTGCTCGGCCCCAACGGAGCCGGTAAATCTACCTTGATGCGTATTATCACCGGTATCTTTGAACAGAGCTACGGCACTATATGGATTAACGGACTGGATACGCGCGTTTACCGCGAAGAATTGCAGAGCCTGATCGGTTTTCTGCCACAGGAGTTCGGCACGTACGAGAATATGTCGTCCTGGGAGTTCCTCGATTATCAGGCGATCATGAAAGGTCTGACGGACGACAAAATGCGTAAGGCAAGACTGGAATATGTGCTGAAAGCCGTTCACATGTACGAACGGAAAGATGATAAGATCGCCTCTTTCTCCGGTGGGATGAAACAGCGCGTCGGGATTGCATTGATACTGTTGCACCTGCCGCGTATACTGGTAGTAGACGAGCCGACAGCAGGGCTTGACCCGCGCGAACGCATCCGCTTCCGTAATCTGTTGGTCGAACTGAGTAAAGACCGCATCGTTATATTCTCCACGCATATTATCGAAGATATTGCAAGTTCCAGTAACCAGGTGGTTGTAATAAATAAGGGCGAACTGAAATATTTCGGTCCGCCGGCAGCAATGGTCCACATGGCGGAGGGGAAAGTATGGCGTTTTCTTATTGACAGGGTCGCGTTTGAGACGGAACTGGATAAATCATTAGTCATCCATAATATCCAGGAAGGCGACGGGATACGGGTTCGTTATCTGTCCGTAGAGCCACCTTATCCGGGAGCTGTGCGGGTAGAGGCAAACCTTGAGGATGCTTATCTGTGTTTATTAAAAAATATGTGATGCGCTGTGCGCGAAATGATACGATAATATGGCTTTAACGAAATACATAACAATAGTAACCGGGGTGATCCGTTATAACCTGAAGATCATATTTGCCGGTAAATTTTTCTGGTTTCTACTGGCGGCTTTTGCCTTCTTCGCTTTCTTCATGTTCCAGCAAGCATGGAACAGGTCGGAAACAAACGAAGGCTCAATATACAGCCTGTTGCTCTTCCCCTGCCTGTTGTTGATTTTCTATCCGGTTGTATTCGGTATCCAGAATGATGAAGACAATCGTATTCTCGAAATTATTTTCGGCATACCCAACTACCGTTACAAAGTATGGGGACTTCGGATGTTAATGGTTTACATTGCGAATTATTTCATCCTCGTTATCTTCGCATACATCGCCCGTCTTTTGCTATACCCTGTGAATATATTCGAGATGGCGGCGCAACTTATATTCCCCATGTTATTTTTCGGCAACCTCGCATTCATGTTCTCCACGCTCACCCGGAGCGGCAACGGAACGGCTGTTATTATGATCATATTAGGTTTAGTTTTCTTTATCTTCATGAATGCCAACAGTTCAATCAGCCATTCTTACTGGAATGTTTTTCTCAATCCGTTCTCCATACCGAGGGACATCCACCCCATGATATGGCAAAACACGATCCTCAAAAGTCGGCTATTCCTTCTCATAGCCGGAATTATATTCCTAATGACCGGCCTCCTAAACCTCCAGAAAAGGGAAAAGTTTGTATAAAACAGTTCGAACGCGTGAAGTACCTGCGTTCGGCAAGGATAGTGCCTCCTCTTCCGGATCTGCAGTTTCGGGGATGAACTCGGCGCACAATTCGACGTTGCCGTAGATTACGAGGCTGTCAAGGCGCATGATACTGCTGTCCGTGCCCTGCGATGGGTGATCCATGCACTGCGATATGTGACCGGCTTATGCGGATGAGTGGGCGGTTTAAGCCGATGAGTGGTTGGCTTGGGTGGGGGAGTTTTCGGGGTGTGTATGAATGGCAGCAGGATGATCCGAATGGTAAAAAAAAGAGGAAAGGGAGGGGAATTAGATAAAATTTGTTTATTTTTGCGCTCATATCAATTTAAGAATAAAAAGGATGGATCAGTTGGCAGATATTATCCGGAGGAATATCAAATCGTTAATGTGTTGCGGACATGTGGAGTACCGGCATGTTTCTCTTAAAGACGGTCATTCGCTTCCGAACAGGATACGGTTGAAGGAGATTATTGCGATTGTGCAGGAGATTATCTTTCCCGGTTTCTACAGTGATGAAGTGGGGAATGCGCGTACACAGGAATATTATCTGGGCGTAGAGATGGAGAAGCTGTATGCGCTTCTGACGGAGCAGATCCGTAATGGTCTGCATTTTTTTTCCGGCGAAACGCCGGGAGCGACGGATGCAGGGAATGCGGAGAACCTGGCGCTGTCGTTCCTTGAAAAGATACCGGAAATGAAGCGCCTTCTCTGTACGGATGTCCA
>JAIRKN010000226.1 GCA_031260095.1 Tannerella sp.
AACATAAAAGGGACAGAAACCATTTTTTTCATAAATCTTGTTTTTTAAAGTGGTTATCAAGCACACTATCCATCATCTATTGAGTCGGCAAAGATAACGAAAACATCTCTGATTCCTTATGCAGAAAGAAAAAAAGTTCATCTCGCAACCTGAGTTCGGGATAAGAAATAGCCATTTACGGCTTCCATATCAATAGAATACCATGCAGATAAACAATTTTGTCCGTCAGGACATACCTCGTAATAGTCGAAAGTCACTTACAACTTACAACTTACAACTTATGACTTAAATCTCCTACGGACAATCTAAAAGGCTCAAATAATTCGCTTTCTATTGATATGTATCACTTGCGGCAAATTAATTTGTTTATTTTTTGAATGGAAGCTTTTTTCTTATTCCGAACTCAGGTAAATAGATTACATCTTCTCGTCTTTCCCCATGAAATGGAATCGGCTCTCACAAAGAACGGATACGGGGGAGGCGCGCAAGGACAGGTACCCGTCTTACATCGGTTGGTACGCGTCTTACATCCGTTGGTACGCATCTTACATTCGTTGGTACGCGTCTTACACTCGTTGGTACGCGTCTTACATCGGTTGGTACGCCTCTTACATCCGTTGGTACGCCTCTTACACTCGTTGGTACGCGTCTTACATTCGTTGGTACGCGTCTTACACTCGTTGGTACGCCTCTTACATCCGTTGGTACGCGTCTTACACTCGTTGGTATGCGTCTTACATCGGTTGGTACGCCTCTTACATCCGTTGGTACGCCTCTTACAAACCTGAGTTCGGGATAAGAAATAGCCGTTTACGGCTTCCATATCCATAGAATACCATGCAGATAAACAATTTTGTCCGTCAGGACATACTCCGTAAATATCCTGCGGACAATCTAAGAGGCGCAAATAATTCGCTTTCTATTGATATGTATCACCTGCGGCGAATTAATTTGTTTATTTTTTGAATGGAAGCTTTTTTTTTATACCGAACTAAGGTTATGAGAGAACAGGTTCGCTACCGTAAGCTAAAGCATACGGTTGATAGAGTGTCGTCCCTGCGGGACTTTCGGGATAAGAAATAGCCGTTTACGGCTTCCATATCAATAGAATATCATGCAGATAAACAATTTTGTCCATCAGGACATACTCCGTAAATATCCTACGGACAATCTAATAGGCGCAAATAATTCGCTTTCTATTGATATGTATCACCTGCGGCGAATTAATTTGTTTATTTTTTGAATGGAAGCTTTTTTCTTATACCGAACTCAGGTTAATCAGGCGGAATAATCCCGTAAAGTTATGCTGTGAGTTATTTATCGGAGGTTTTTTATCAGGAATTTTCTCAGTTCGTCGGCCGTTTTTCCGCGACGCAGGGCATAGTCGTTCAGCTGTTCTTCGGAGATCTGTCCGATCATGAAATAAGAAGATTCGGGATGCGCAAAGTATAGCCCTGCGACGGAGGATGCGGGCGACATGGCTCCGTTTTCCGTAAGGGTTATGCCGATCTGTTGCAGGTTCAGGAGGCGGTCGATATTAAATATCAGTCCCTGATCCGGCAAAGAGGGGTATCCCACCGCAGGGCGTATGCCGCGGTAACGAGCTTTAAATAATTCGTCCGTCGTTAGATTTTCATCCGGCGCATATCCCCAGTATTCCGTGCGCACCTTTTTATGCAGGTACTCGGCCGAAGCTTCGGCCAGACGGTCGGACAACGTTCGGATCAACATGCGGTTGTAGCTGTCGCCCTCCTTGTCGTACTCGTGACAAAGCGATTCGACGGATTGCCCGGCCGTGACCGCAAAAGCGCCGGCATAATCTTCGTGTCCGTCCGCTTCGGGCGCAATGAAATCGGCCAGCGACAGGGCGTTGTTTTTCTCATTCGCCGTCTGTTGTCGCAACATTGGAAACCGTTCGTTGCCGATACGAATGTCATCCCCAATGCTCGCCGCCGGGAAAAATCCGTAAATCGCTTCACAACATGCCGCTTCCGTCCCGTCGAGTAGCCGGTTTAAAACCTTTCGCGCTTCATCATACAACTTTAATGCTTCGCGGGCTTTCGGTCTCTCTTCCTTCGGATGCTTGTCAATCCATGCGGCCCGGCAGCTTTCGCAGTCATGCAAGGCGGATGGATCGCCCTGCGGCCCGTGAAGTCGCCATGCCGTAAAGAAATAGATCCAGTTGATATACGGAATGACCTCGTCCAGCGGGATTTGGATGCGGCGGATCCCCATTCGGCTCGGAACGGGCGACGTAGCGGTCGTTATCAGGCGACGGTCGCGGGCTTCTTTCAGAGAAAGTAAGGGTTTGGCCGTCGCTGCCGCCTGTATGTTCCGCAAACGTTCATACTCTTCGTTCAGTCCGTCGATGTATTTGTCGCGTGTGGCGGGATTCGAGAGTTTGGCGGCAACGCCCGGACTTTGAGAGGCATCGACGACGTGTATCACCGGATAATCGTAGTGCGGCGCAATCTTTAAGGCTGTATACATCTTGGAGGTGGTGGCTCCCCCAATCATAATCGGGATCTTCATGCCGGCCTTCTGCATCTCGTCGGCAACATGCACCATTTCGTCGAGCGAAGGCGTGATCAGTCCCGAAAGACATAACAGGTCGGGCTTTTCCCGGCGCACCGTTTCTATGATCGTCCCGGCAGGCACCATTACGCCAAGGTCTATGATTTCATAATTATTGCAGGTCAGTACGATCGAAACGATGTTTTTCCCGATGTCGTGCACATCCCCTTTCACGGTTGCAAAAACGACCTTACCGGCTTTTGTCACTTCGGAAGATGATTTTTCGATCTCGATCGCCGGTTGAAGAATGGCGACCGCCTTTTTCATCGTTCGCGCCGTCTTGACGACCTGCGGGAGGAACATTTTTCCGGCTCCGAACAGGTCTCCTACCTTGTTCATGCCGCTCATCAGGGGTCCGTCGATGATATCGACCGCCCGTTCATACCGGTTCAGCGCTTCCTGCAAATCCGCCTCCAGGTAATCGACGATTCCCTTCATCAGTGCATACTCGATCCGCGCGTCCAACGATTGTTCGCGCCACGAATCCCGTGTTTTTTCGGGTGTGCCGGAGGTGTTTCCGGTATTTTTCTGCGCGAACGCAATCAGGTCGTCCGTCGCATCGGAACGGCGCGACAGTATCACGTCCTCCAGCAAGTCGCGGAATCCCGGCTCAATCTCTTCGTAAGTAAGCGATGCAGCCGGGTTGACAATGCCCATATCCATCCCCTCGTGTATCGCATGGTATAAAAATACGGCATGCATGGCCTCGCGGACAAAATCATTGCCGCGAAACGAAAACGACAGGTTGCTGACGCCTCCGCTTATTTTTGCGTACGGAAGATTTTTCTTTATCCAGCCGACCGCACGTATAAAATCAAGTCCATACATATTATGCTCCGGCATACCGGTGGCAATGGCCAAGACGTTGGGATCGAATATGATGTCCTGCGGCGGGAAGCCTGCTTTTTCGGTTAACAGCCGGTAGGCGCGTTTGCACACTTCGATCTTGCGCTCGAAGAGATCAGCCTGCCCTTTTTCGTCGAAAGCCATCACTACGGCAGCCGCTCCAAGCCGCCGTATCCTTTTCGCATGTTCAAGAAAAGCGTCTTCGCCCTCTTTCAGGCTGATCGAATTGACGATACTTTTCCCCTGAAGGCGCATCAGTCCCTGCTCAATAACGCTCCATTTCGAGGAGTCGATCATCACCGGCACACGGGCAATCTCCGGCTCCGACGCGATCAGGTTAAGGAATGTGTTCATTTCGTGTTCCGCGTCGAGCAGTCCGTCGTCCATGTTTACGTCGATAATCTGCGCACCGTCTTCCACCTGTTTACGGGCAATGGTTAGGGCTTCGTCATAACGTTTCTCCTTTATCAGGCGGAGAAATTTGCGCGAGCCTGCTACGTTACACCGTTCGCCGATATTGATAAAACGATTCTCCGGTTTGACCTCCAGCCGCTCCAGCCCGGAGAGCCATAAGGCCGTCGATGCCTCCGCCGGCCTGTGCGGTTTCGCCCCCTCAATCAACGCCGGATAGCGTGCAATATGTGAAGGGGTCGTGCCGCAACAGCCTCCGATAATGTTTACCAGTCCTTCCTCAATGAACTCTTTTATCTGTACGGCCATTGTTTCGGGCGTCTCGTCGTATTGTCCGAACTGATTGGGCAGTCCGGCATTGGGATGTGCGCTGATGAAGTAAGGCGCAAGACCGGCCAGTTCTTTCAGGTATGGCTTCATGTCCGACGCGCCGAACGAACAGTTAAGGCCTACGCTGAGTAACGGGACATGCCGGACAGAAGCGAGGAATGCGTCCAAAGTCTGGCCTGAGAAGGTGCGCCCCCCCTTGCCGGCTAACGTAAGCGATAACATGACAGGCCGCTCTTCGTTCTTTTCCCGCATGACCTGCATGGCCGCATCTAATCCGGCTTTTACATTTAATGTGTCAAAGATTGTTTCAAATAAAAGAAGATCAACGCCTCCGTCTATTAATCCGTTGATCTGGAGATGATATGCGCCGTACAGGTCTTCGTATGAAACGGAACGGAAAGCCGGGTCGTTTACATCCTGACTCATTGAGGCCGTTTTGTTTGTCGGGCCAATCGAACCCGCTACAAAAACAGATCTGTCCGGGTGCTCTTTCATGAAATCGTCGGCAAGCTCACGCGCCGCCCGCGCCGCTGTAAGATTTATCTCATATACAAGGTCCTGCATATTGTAATCTTCTAACGATACGGCATTGGCGTTGAATGTATTTGTTGAGAAAATATCCGCTCCCGCATCAAGATAACGGCGGTGTATCTCACGTATAACGCCGGGACACGTCAGATTCAACAAGTCGTTGTTTCCTTTCAGTTGGCCGCTAAAGCCGGCAAACCGTTCACCACGGTAATCTTCCTCCGTCAGCCGGAATCCCTGAATCATCGTCCCCATAGCGCCGTCTAATATCAGGATCCGCTCTCTCAACAGCTCTTTTATTGTTTTCATATATATGTCTCGCGTTGGTTATTTTATAAATGCCCGGTTCATTTCCCTTTTATCGTCGCGCTCTTTGAGCGACTGACGTTTATCGTATTCTTTTTTACCCTTCGCAATCGCAATGACGATCTTCGCTAATCCCCTGTCATTGATGAAAAGTCGTACCGGAATGGTTGTGAAGCCACTGTTTTTTGCCGCCGATTCGATGTTTCGTATTTCTTTTTTGCCAAGCAACAGTTTACGGTCACGACGCGCCTGATGATTATTGTATGTGCCGTAAAAATATTCCGCTATATACATGTTTTTTACCCATACCTCCCCCCGTTCTACGATACAATAGGTGTCGACAAGACTTGCTTTCCCGAGACGGATTGATTTTATTTCGGTTCCCGTAAGTACAATGCCTGCCGTAAACGTTTCGATAAATTCAAAATCAAATGACGCTCTCTTGTTTTTAATGAGAATATTATTACTTATCTTTTCTTTTGTTGCCATTGCTGCTATTTTTTTTCACTGTCAATATTGTTAC
>JAIRKN010000228.1 GCA_031260095.1 Tannerella sp.
TCGGTGGGCTGTCCTAACTCTACATTGATATAGTAGGTTTGTCCGCTACGGATATTATCCGGGCGCTCTCCGGTGAAAACAAACTCGGCGCGGAACTTCCCTTCGCGTACTTCGGGGAAGACTTTTCTAACGGTTAATCCGTAACTGCTCCCCTGCCGTTCGAACGTAGCGTTAAGCCCGCTGCGTACCCGGTCGATATAGTGTTCGTCGAACATGGATTCAATCTTATAATCCGATAAATCGTTTACCTGTCCGATCTTTTGTCCGGCCGAGATGTTCTGTCCGAGTACGACGTCCAGAAGTCCAAGTTCTCCGTTGATCTGTGAGCGGACGTTGAGGTTTTCTTTTCGCTCACGGATGAGTTGAACATTGCGGCGCATGTTCGCCAAATCACCTTCCATCTGTTCGACCTGCACCGTCCGGAGAATAGAGTCCTGGCGGATGCGTTCGCTGATGAGGTCATACTTCTGAATGACCAGTTCGTAATCCTCTTTCGCCTGCAGGTAATCCTCCCTGGCGATGAGAGCTTCGTTATAAAGTTTTTCCTGTTGCAGGAAAGCGCGCCGTTTGCGGGTCGTTTCCAGTTCTAATGTCAATTTTTCATTCCGGTTGTTCAACTTATCCTGCTCCATCGCAACCAACGTGTTCCGAAGGAAATTCTGCTTCTCGGCAAGATTGGCTTCCGCATCGAGGATCTGCAAGTCAAGCTGCGAATTACTTAATCGTACGATCACCTCCCCTTTTCGCACCTGAGCGCCTTCTTCTACGACTTTCTCCTGAACGATGCCGCCTTCCTGCGGACTTAACTGTACTACGGTGATAGGCTGTACCTGCCCGTCATTACGCATAAAATCATTAAACTGATCAAATTTCGCTACGCCGGTGCTGACGCTTCTCGCATCTATTCGCAGGGTCGAGGAGTGATCTCCGAAAATGATCCAACCCAGCAGTATTAAAAACGAGGCTCCTGCGGCAATGTAAGGAATGTGTTTCTTACGAATCCCTTTCTTCTTTTCTAATTGAATGTCCATATCTTTACTTGTTTTAAGTTTAACTTCACTTTTTAATTATTTATTTTGACGAATCGTGTCTAATATTAGCGGACGAAAGGCACGCCTTTATAGTAATCTACCTGTTTGCATTTTAACAGATACATCAATTGCCGTTGCAACAGATTGGCCTTCGACTCGATTAAGGCGTTGGCGCTTGTCTGCAAATCAATCGGACTCATCAGTCCTTCTTCAAATTTACGCACCGTCAGTTCGTAAGCGATGCGGTCGGACTCCAGTTTTTTCTCCATCTGAATACTTTCCTTTGCATATCCGTCGCGCTCAAGCACCGACAATTCAATGGCAGTCTGTAACTGACGCAATACTTCCGTGCGCTGTTCTTCGGCTATTCTTACATTGTTTCGGGCGCGTCGCACTTCACGAACATTGGTCAGCCTATTGAAGAGCGGAATGTTCAAAGAGAACGAAAAATACTCGCCCCGATTGTTTTTAAACTGCGAATTAAATGACGAAGGCGGCGTTTCCGATTTCAGGTTCTCATAATAACTTGTATTAATGCCCGCAGAAAAAGAGATCGAAGGCAAAAGGGCGCCTTTCTGAATCAGGTGCGTCAAGCGGCTCGCCTTTAATTGATACGCCGCCTGCAAAGCCGCAGGATTCGTTTCCTTTGCATAATCATATATATCCGCAACCGATTCGTTCATCCTGATATATTCATTCCCGGAGATCGTCGTATCCGGTTGTAACTCCTCCTCATACGGATAATTCATGTAATCCTTTAATTTCAATAAAGCCGTATTATATGTGTTTTGCCAGTGCGTCAGATTATAGTCATCGCCGGCTACCTGCGCTTCGACCTGCGCTACATCGGCCCGTCCCTTTATCCCCAACTCTTCCTGCCTGCGTATCTTATATAATGTGCGGTGACTTTCTTCGAGCTTTTCTTTCGCAAAACGCACTGTGCCCCGATAATAAACTACATTCACAAACGCTTCCATTGTATTTAACGCCAGATCGTCCTTTATTTTCTGCAAATCGTTCATTCCGGACTGGCGGGCCGATTTGGCCAGACGAAATTGATTCACAATCTGTCCGCCGTTAAAAACAGGAAGGGACGTAGAGAGTCCGTAATAATTGTTGAACGTAGTGGTGTTCACATACGTATTCGTTTCCGGGTCGATGGCGCGTCCAAAGTTATACTGTGCCGAAACACTCGTCGAAAGCGAAGGGAAAAAGGCCGCCGCCGCGGAATGAAATGCGGCCTTGTATGTATCATTTTCGTGCATCTGCTTCTTTACCGCCGCGCTGTTCTCCACCGCATAACGTATACATTCTTCCATCGTCCAGAGCGAATCTTGCGCCATACCCGCTGATGCGTGACAGGACCATAATAATAAGTTTAAGACTATTTTCTTCATTTCTTTTTTCTTTTTATTTTATAAATCTAATCATGAAAATACTATAATCGTGCCAAAATATGTAAAGGATTAATAATAAACAATGTGTAAATTTTATGATGATAATGAAGTGTCCAAAAAATGGACAGGACTGTAAAATAATTTGACACTACGATGATCGTATGATTGAAAATAAACATGGGAAATTTGTATTCAGGGATGCGAAATAAACTGACGTCCCACAGGGGTTTGTCATGTCCGATTATTTAAAATTCAATCAAAATGAGCGATGGTATCCGTTATTTTGAAAAAATCATTACATTTGTACAAAACTATTTAGGATGAGCAAAAAAATAAAAACGGAAGAAAACGGGAACGTACTGATTGCCAACCCCATTTATGACCATGTATTCAAGTATCTAATGGAAGACAGCCGGGTGGCTCGCAAGTTTATTTCCGCCATTATCGGCGAGGAAGTCGTAGAACTGGTTTTTGCCCCCCAGGAATATGTGCGGAAACTGGAGAATGTATCCGAAAAAAGCTGGAGTTTTTACCGTCTGGACTTCAATGCCCGGATAAGGATCGGTGACGTGTATAAATCGGTGATGATAGAGATGCAAAAAGTGTCGCTTCATACTGACATCATGCGCTTCAGGCGTTATATGGGCGGTCAGTATCAGAAGCCGGAGAACAGCTACGTTGATTCGTCGGGGGTCGAACATCCGATGCAGATCTACTGCATATATTTCATCGGCTCGGGCATAGGCGTGAAGGGTGTGCCGGTGATGACGGTTAATCCCTGCGCGTCGGACGCCGGGACGGGCCGTGCGTTAAAGGGCCTTCGCAACGAGTTTGTGGAGAGCCTGCACCACCGTTCGTGGATCGTTCAGGTGCCGGAACTGAAAGGCCGTCGTCGCAACGATCTGGAAATCCTGCTGAGCATCTTCGACCAGGCCAACCGGATGAACGACTGCCACATTCTCAATTTGAATGTGGAGCGTTTTCCGGACGAATACCGTCCTATCGTCCGCCGCTTGCAGTTGGCCGCCGCCGACAGGGAGATCCGTGAAGCAATGGAAATAGAAGACGACGTGACGGAACATTTTCGCATCGAAGAACGGATCAGGCGGATCAAACTCGAAGAAAAGGACATGATTATTGCCGAAAAGGAAGCTGCCCTTGCCCGCGAGCGTGCCGAAAAAGAAGAAAAGGAAGCTGCTCTTGCCGAAAAAGAAGCCGCCTTTGCTCGTGAACGTGCCGAAAAGGAAGCTGCCCTTGCCCGCGAGCGTGCCGAAAAAGAAGCTCTCCTTGCCGAACTTGCCACTTTGAAAGCACATTCACAAACCGGTAAGAAGTAAAACACGGTAACCTGTTAAAGATAAACAATGCGAAATAAACAGGATATAACAGTTTCTCTGACATCCTTGATGGGATACCGAAAAACTTATTTCGTATCCCTTAATCAAATAAATGTCTTATATTTACAAACTTTTATGTAAAGGAATACACTTAAAAACTATTTTATATGAAGAAAATTTATTTATTACTTTCGTTTGCGATTCTTTGCCTGACAACATTCGGGCAAGGGTCGGCGTATAAATATGAAAGCGTACAGGGGGATCCGCTACAGACGCGTATTTATACACTGGAGAATGGTTTGAAAATTTATTTATCGGTAAATAAGGACAAACCGCGTGTACAATCGTATATAGGGGTTCGCGTCGGCGGTAAAAATGATCCGGCGGAAACAACCGGACTGGCCCACTATTTCGAGCATCTGATGTTTAAAGGAACCCGGAACTTCGGCACGTCCGATTATAAGGCAGAGGAGCCGCTGTTGAATAAAATAGAAGAACTCTTTGAAACCTATCGCAAAACTACCGACGAAACAAAACGGAAAGAAATCTATGCCGAAATAGATAAAGTATCGCAGGAAGCGTCAAAATTCGCCATACCGAACGAATACAGCAAACTGATGTCAACGATCGGAGCGCAGGGTACTAATGCCTTTACTTCGTATGACGTCACGGCGTATACCGAAGATATACCTTCGAACGAAATCGAAAACTGGGCGATTATACAGGCGGATCGTTTTACGAATCCCGTGATCCGCGGCTTCCATACCGAGCTTGAAACGGTATACGAAGAATATAACATGAGCCTTACGCGCGACGGCCGGAAGGTTTATGAGGCGATAATGTCCGGATTGTTCCCGCATCATCCATACGGCACACAAACCGTAATCGGAACAGGCGAGCACCTGAAAAATCCTTCCATCACAAATATTAAAAAATATTTCGAAACTTACTATGTGCCGAATAATATGGCGATATGTATGGTCGGCGATCTCCAGCCGGATGAAGTGGTTGCGATCATTGACAAATATTTCGGCTCGATGAAACCCAAAGATTTACCGAAGTTGAAAACGATGCCGGAGCAACCGATTTCGCAACCTGTCATAAAAGAAGTGACCGGCCTGGAAGCGGAAAATATAGCGATCGCATTCCGCCTGCCCGCCGCCAGTACGAAAGACGCCGCTACGCTGGAATTTGTAGATTATCTCCTTACAAATGGGAAAGCCGGGCTGATCGACCTGAACCTGGTGCAAAAACAGAAAGTGTTAAAGGCGGGTAGCTATTCCAGTCCGATGGCAGACTATAGTATATTCCAGATGAGCGGAACGCCGAAAGAAGGTCAGACGCTTGACGAAGTGAGAGACCTGCTGCTCGGACAACTTGAAATACTGAAAAAAGGAGCATTTGAGGACTGGTTACTGGAGGCCGTGATCAATAATTTCAGGTTAGACCAGTATTATCAAAGACAGGAATATCAATACGCCGCCGATCTGCTCTTGAGCGCATATATCAATGATGTGAAATGGGAAGATATGGTGAATAAGATCAATTATCAGGCTCAATTGACCAAAAAGGATGTGGTTGATTTTTGTAATAAATATTTTAAAGATAACTATGTCGTCATCTACAAAAAACAAGGCGCGCCGGATGATAACAAGATCGAAAAACCCCAAATCACCCCAATACCGACCAACCGTGACACGGAAAGCGCTTTTCTTGCCAAAATAAAAGCGCGTGACATAAAACCGATCGAACCCGTGTTCCTGGATTACTCAAAGGATATGTCCCTGTCGAAAGTGAAAAAAGATATCCCGTTGCTGTATAAACAGAATACAACGAATCCCCTGTTCTCCCTGTATTATATCTATGAGATGGGGAATAATCACGATAAGGCGCTGGGCACGGCTTTCAGTTATCTGAGTTATCTTGGCACATCGACCAAAACGGCGGAAGAAATCAAGAGCGAACTGTACAGAATGGCCTGTTCTTTTAATGTCATCGCAACGAACGAACGTGTTTATGTATATGTGAGCGGTCTGAACGATAATTTTGAAAAAGCAATGGCGCTTCTCGAAGAACGCCTGGCCGACGCGAAAGCTGATCAGGATGTCTATAATAACAGGGTAAAAGATATCCTGAAACAACGTTCCGATGCGAAGCTTAATCAATATTCAAATTTTAATCAATTGGTGAATTACGCCATCTGGGGACCGAACTCTCCGTCGACAAATATCCTTTCCGAATCAGAACTCAATGCTTTTAATCCGGAAGAATTGGTCGCACGGACCAAAAACCTGAAAAATCTGGAACATACGGTCATGTATTACGGACCGCTTTCCGAACAGCAAATCAAAGAAGTGATCAATAAAAATCACGCGGTGGGAGAAACGTTGCAGCCGATAGCGAAACCTCAGAAGTTTACAGAACAGGAAACGACTGAAAATAAAGTCCTGCTGGCTTTCTACGATGCGAAACAAATCTATATGGCTATGGTGCACAAAGGAGGCCCCTATGACAAAAGTATAGAAACAAACCGCAATATGTATAATAACTATTTTGGCGGCAGTATGAACAGTATCGTTTTTCAGGAAATGCGTGAAGCGCGCGGGTTGGCCTATTCTGCCGGAGCCAATTATCAGCGTCCCGGAAAACCGGATCGTCCGTATATCCTCAACACAATGATTGCGACCCAAAATGATAAAATGATGGAAGCGATTGAGACCTTCAACGATATCCTGAATAATATGCCCGAATCCGAAAAAACATTCGCGATCGCAAAAGAAAGGATCATAACGAATATTCGCACACAACGTATACTGAGAGACCAGATCTTATGGAGTTATCTAAGCGCCAAAGAATTTGGAGAAACAACAGATACAAGAAAAACATTATTCGAAGAGATCCCGAATATGACTTTGGAAGATGTAAAA
>JAIRKN010000245.1 GCA_031260095.1 Tannerella sp.
TTTCCCTGGCAATGCGGTTATTATCCCGCAGAACGTAAAGAAGACGAAATCACTCCATGGATAGAAGCATTCGTGAATGCACGTACGTGGATTGAGAAAAACACCTGATATACATTTTAGCAATGACGTCGTATGATTCACGTCAAAAATATCCGCCAATTATATTGCCGGAACAGGTTCGTAGCTGATATTTTTAAGCTAAAATAGACGTTTTATAAAAAAACTCAATTTGATCTGTTTCGTTTGATATAACTTTATTAACACTTTAATATGGCCGCCTAAAACAGCCATAAACACCTGAAAATAATCAGTATTTAAAGTATAATATTAATACTATTTTGAACTTGAAACAAAATTGCATAAATAATAATTAACAATATCGCCCCTATATTTTTATCTTTTTTATGCAAATATTAAGTCAATTTTTACGTTCTTTGTTTTGTAAAATTAAGGAGTAAGGATAAAAATGAAAAAGTCAATGATATGGATGCTTACAGGGGTAATGGCATTTGCCTTTATTGGCCTGCTTATTTTGCAGGTTCAATACATTGCAACCATCTTCAAGACCAGCAATGAACAATTTGAATCCACCGTAAGACGAAGTCTGGAAAAAGTTTCCAGAGATCTGGAACAGGACGAAGCGCGCAGGTTCCTTGAAGATTCAAGCGGTTCCGATTTTATGTACAAAAATCCTCCGAATCAACAAAATATCAGTCAGATAATGCAAAGCATCAGGATGCAGGTGATCAAACATGATTCTACCGGAAAAGTAAACGGTATTGAAGAATTTGAAACCTATCAGATCAGCCGGCAACGGATTCAAAGACCTCAGGAAAAAACAGCAAAATCGACGATTGTTGAAACGTCGGAAAAATTACAGAACGAAACGACGGAACGTTATTTTCGCCAAAAAACGATTCTGGATGAAGTTGCGTACAAACTTATACATACAGGCTACCTGACTCCAATTGAAAAACGACTGGATTTCAAATTGCTGCAAAATACGATCCGGGCGGATTTTGCAAACAACGGACTGAATCTTCCTTTTATCTTAATGGTCGTAAACCATAACGATCAGGTCGTTTATCAAAGTGAATCGCTATCAAAGAATCCTAAAAGTTCGGAAATTATAACCCAGGTTATTTTCCCGATAGATCCACCGTCAAAACGGAATTATATAAAGGTTTATTTTCCTACAAAAGGGGATTATTTATCAGAGTCGGTTTCTTTTCTTGTACCCTCTATCATTTTTTCAATAATTCTGCTGGTGATTTTCACTATTACAATTTTCACCATTTTCCGCATGAAAAAACTGTCGGAAATGAAGAACGACTTCATCAACAATATGACGCATGAGTTAAAAACGCCGGTATCAACCATTTCTATTGCTGCACAGATGATGAAAGATTCGGATATTTCCAAGAGTCCGGAAGTGTTTAAACACATTTCTTCCGTCATAAACGATGAAACGAAACGGCTTGGATTCCTTGTCGAGAAAGTACTCCAGATGTCATTATTTGAAAACCAGAAAGCGACCCTTAAATTGAAAGAACTGGATGTGAATGACCTGATTGCAGGCATTGCACATACGTTTAAAATAAAAGTAGAAAAATCCGGCGGTGCGATTGATATTGATTTACAGGCTGAAAATTCTGCGATCCTGGCCGATGAAATGCATATCACCAATATGCTGTTCAATCTCATGGATAATGCCGTAAAATACCGCCGCGAAGATGTGCCGCTACGCCTGATGGCACGCACACGCAACGAAGGCGATAAAGTAATCATCTCTATAGAAGACAATGGAATAGGTATTAAAAAAGAAAATCTTAAAAAAGTGTTTGACCGTTTTTACCGCGTCCCGACAGGAAATGTACATAATGTCAAAGGGTTTGGCCTGGGATTGGCTTATGTACGTAAGGTCGCAGAGGATCATAAAGGAACCATACGCGCCGAAAACGGTCTGGGAAATATTGGAACTACATTTATTATTACATTACCAACTATTAAAAATTAACAGTTATGGACGAAAAAATGAAAATCTTTTTTTGTGAAGACGATGAAAATTTAGGAATGCTTTTAAGAGAATACTTACAAGCAAAAGGTTATGCGACGGATCTCTTCTCTGACGGAGAAATCGGATACAGGAGTTTTGTGAAAGAGAAATACGACTTATGTGTACTGGACGTTATGATGCCGAAAAAGGACGGTTTCACTCTTGCGCAGGAAATTCATTCTATCAACCCGGATATACCCATCATTTTCCTTACCGCTAAAACGATGAAGGAAGATATCCTGGAAGGATTTAAAATCGGGGCGGATGATTATCTGACAAAACCATTCAGTATGGAAGAATTGTTGCTCCGAATTGAAGCCATTCTTCGCCGTGTTAAAGGCAAAAAGCTGAAAGATGTGCCATTTTATAAACTTGGACGCTTTACTTTCGATACACAAAAACAAACCTTATCAATCAGGGATAAAATTACGAAACTGACAACGAAGGAATGTGAATTGTTAAGTCTGCTTTGTGCACATGTGAATGAAGTGCTTGAACGTAACTATGCACTGAAGACGATCTGGGTAGATGATAACTACTTCAACGCGCGCAG
>JAIRKN010000274.1 GCA_031260095.1 Tannerella sp.
TATGAAAGCATCAACGACATGCTGCGAAATTCCTTCTACAGTCATCCGGAAATAGAGAAACAACTCCCCGCCATGGAACAAAAAGTCCTGAACAACGAAATCAGTTCATTCGTCGCAGCAAAACAAATGATCGACCTCTTCATAAAACCATACCCCCGCACGTCCGAAATCATCTGCAAAAAACAAAACGTCAATATAAAAAAATATACTGTATTCGACATAACCTTGTGAAGTCAATCCGGACGGCTCCACTCTGCACTTTCGCAAAGACGGAGGAATAGAACGTCTTCGCTGATGACGACCTTGTCATTGTAAGCCGTTAGGCGAAGTAATCCGAGATGGCGTACGAACCCGGATTGCTCCGTTATCACAAAAACAAACGAGATCTTATTGACCCAAATAGATTTGCTTCAACATTTTAACATGATCTTCGTAAGGAGGAAAAACGGGGAGGGGCGCATCGGATAAAGCCCTGTTCAGCACGCCTTTTTTGTGAGAGAAAGTCTCGATACTCCACCGGCCGGAATAAGATCCGTGTCCGCTGTATCCCACCCCACCAAACGGGAGGTTTGTATTCAGCATGTGCATCAACGTGGCATTGACACATCCGCCTCCGAATGAAACGTTACGGATAATCATTTCCTCAGACGTTTTATCCGTCGTATACAAATATAAAGCAAGCGGCTTTTCACGTTTGGAAAGCGTACGGACGACTTCTTCCAAATCTTCAAACACCATTACCGGTAATATAGGGCCAAATATTTCTTCCTGCATGATTTTACTGTCCCACGTGATACCGTCAATAATCGTAGGGGAAATAAAGAGTTGGTGCTCGTCGGTTTCGCCGCCGAAGACAATCCGGCCTTCTTTCATCAGACCCTGTAAACGTTCGAAATGACGGCGGTTAATGATCCGGCCGAAATCGGGACTATTTTTAACATCCTCTCCGTAAAATGCTTTTATCTGCTTTTTCAACGCTTCAATCAGCGGCTCTTTCACCTCTTTATGCACCCAGATATAATCCGGCGCCGTACAGGTTTGGCCGGAATTAATGAATTTACCCCAGCAGATCGAACCGGCCGAGCGTTCAATATAGGCCGATTTATCTACGATACAGGGACTTTTCCCGCCAAGCTCCAGCACGGTAGGCGTCAGGTGTTCCGCAGCCGCTTTTGCCACCACGCGGCCGACGTTTGTTCCACCCGTATAAAGGATAAAATCAAAACGTTGTTTCAGCAATTCGGTCGTTCCTTCTATTCCGGCTTCGATCGCGACACAACAAGCTTCATCGAATGCCGTATTAATAATATCGGCCAGTACTTTTGACGTGGCCGGCGCTACTTCCGACGGTTTCACTACACAACAGTTTCCTGCCGCCAGCGCCCCCACAAGGGGTTTGAAACAAAGAACAAAAGGATAGTTCCATGTATTCAGAATCAACACCGTACCGTAAGGTTCATAATAGATCCTGCTATCCGCTTGCCCGAATAAAGGGGGAGATGGTACATCCGCGGGCTTTGTCCATGCTTCCAGATTCTCAATCGCACTATTGATCTCGTCAATCATTGCCGTCACTTCCGTCGCAAAAGCTTCAAATTCCGACTTTCTCAAATCCCTGTAAAGGGAATCTTCAATATCCTGATGTTTTTCGATGACGACCCGGCGTAATTTTTTTAATTGTTCAATACGAAACGCAACATTTCTCGTTTTGCCTGAAGCGAAAAATGCCCTTTGTTTTTCCAGTAACTGTTGATAATTTAACATAATTAGTAGTTTTAAATTTATATTCGACCGTCAAAGATACTATTTTTGATTGATTTATACCGTACCCGGCATAATTTTGTGAAGCCGGCCCGGAGGGCTTCCGGCTACGTCACCGGCGAACCCGAAGCAGGAAGCAATCCGGTAGAATAACATCACAAAATTACAACGTGCGCGGTATATCACTTTGCAAATAGCGTCTTTTTATCAAATTCCAGGCGATTCATACACGCTTTACGATCGCCGGCAGCGTGTTCATGCGCCATTTATTCTTTTGAGAGCTGGAGAGCTGCAATGTTTAACAAAAAATGTTTACAAATCTTTTTTGTTTCGTATTCATTAAACCTTTTTGTAATTTCGCAGTCTTATTGGCTTTCGTATTGTAATTACTTATTTTATTTACTATTAATAATGAAAGTTATGACAAAATCGGTAAAATGGATTTTGATAGGTATTATTCTGTTATTCATTGTGGGGATAGTTGTATATCCGCGTATCAAAAGCGAGTTAAAAGCAAAGGAAGAACTCTCCGCACCCATTGTGGCGCCGTCGCAGAGGCGGTTGCCGATTAACATTAACGCCGTAGTTCTGAAAAAGCAGTCCCTCACGGACAAATTCATCAGCACAGGAACGACCATACCGGATGAAGAAGTTGATTTATCATTCGAATCATCCGGAAAGATTGTCAACATTTACTTTAATGAGGGTACTCATGTAAAAAAGGGAGATCTGCTGGCTAAAATCAACGACAAGCCGTTGCAGGCCGAATTAAAAAAGCTGGAGGCTCAGATACCTTTGGCGAAAGAACGTGTTTTTCGTCAGGGCACATTATTGAAGAAAGACGCGGTCAGTCAGGAGGCATACGAGCAGGTCACCACCGAATTAGAAAAATTAAT
>JAIRKN010000012.1 GCA_031260095.1 Tannerella sp.
CGGACCGAAACGACATGTATTTCCCTGATACCCGTCAATTGCGACAAAAGCCGCTTTATATCCAGCATGGGAGATAATTTCGCAATCACTCGACACGTTTCATTTCGCAAGAGAGGCCATAATTTTGTCAGGTCAGGTTCACAATCCTGCAATGCAAACCGTCGTTCATTTCCGGAACCCCTGCGTGCCGGATCCAGATAAAACACATTTACCCCGGACAATTCTTCCCGCCGCTCCGTTATCAGTTCTACCGCATCCTCATTTAAAACATGAACATTCCGTGCGCCCAGTTGCTTCATATTATATTCGGCGGCTTCACAATACGACGCATTCCGTTCCACATACGTCAGGCTTTTCGCCCGTAATGACAGGAAGTAAGCATCCGCGCCCAGCCCCCCAGTCAGATCGCAGACACAGTCCTCTTCGCCGACAAGTCGTTGCTTATACAACGCCGTCTGGCGGGAAGAGCATTGTTCCGCAGCCAATGGCGAGGGATAAATCAAACCGTCATTGGCATACCATTCCGGCAACTTATCTTTTATCCGCCGTCGCGCCGCAATCTGTCCGGCCGCAAACCGAACGTCTACACCCTTATAGCGCGACGCATTCAGCACCAGTTGCAACACGTCGTCTTCCGCATGATCCCGTATAAAAATTCTCAAGTGATCTGTCATTTCCACAGGTGCAAAAATAGGAATTTCCAAATAAATCCGTATCTTTGTTTCTCTGATTATTCATTTTAATAACATAATTCAATGAAGATTTATAACTACATGCTGATGTTTGCGACTCTGTTCATTCCGGTCGGCAGTATTTTTGCGCAGGCGGGAAGCGCCGACACTGTTGCTGTTCTGAACAAAGCGGCCTTTCTTGAGAAAATATATAACTACGAAAAGCACCCGAAGGAATGGATCTATGAAGGCAACCTTCCCTGTATCATAGATTTCTATGCCGACTGGTGCCCGCCGTGCAAAAAGGTAGCGCCCGTTTTGAAAGAACTTGCCTCCGAGTACGAAGGACGAGTGATCATCTACAAAATCAATGTAGATAAAGAAAAGGAACTGGCCAAAGCTTTCGGGATCAGCAGTATCCCCACGTTTCTCTTTATTCCTGCCAAAGGAAACCCCCAATCGGCTGTGGGGGTCTTACCGCGCGAATCATTCGTCAAAGTGATTGAAGAATTTCTCCTCCACCTTTAATCCGCAGGAAAAAACCAGGAAGAACGGGAAATTTTCGCCCGCGTTGGCGAGGTGATGTACCCGCCGTTGGGTAGGTGGTGTACCCACCGTTGGGTAGGTGGTGTACCCGCCGTTGGGTAGATGGTGTACCCACCGTTGGGTAGGTGGTGTACCCACCATTGGCGAGGTGAGGCGGCAGGCGTTATAGACCGGCAAAGGCGTCCAACGATAACTTCATCCAGTCCGCCTTACGATTCTCCTGCTTTGCTTTACTGAACGCATTCTCGCGCACTTGCGCTCCGGGATGCCCCTTGGCCAGATCGGCGGAATGGGCCGCAATCCTGTAACTAAGCAAATCCATCTGCATACGTTCCCTGTCCGTCGCGCCCTCTCGGTTCTCCGGGCCGCCAATCAGGGACGCGCCATACCATGCCATTTGCGCCCCTCCGATCGCCGTGGCAACCGGTTCATGCCCGGCCGCCAGATCCGAAGTGACCATACCCGGAGAAAAAAACGGAATGCCTTTACATGCGTAACGATACTCCTTCATATACGGCTCGATCTTGTTCATCGGCAGATGTCCCGGCCCTTCGGCCATCACCTGGACGGAGTTTCCCCAGGCTATTTCTACCAGCTCGCGCATTTCCGTCAATTCGGCATACTGTACCCTGTCGTTTGAATCATAGATAGAACCCGGACGCAGTCCGCTGCCCAAAGAGATCACGGCGTCATAAGCGCCGATGATCCCGCATATTTCGGGAAAGTGCGTATTCAGGAAATTTTCCTCCTTATGAATGTTCATCCATTCGGCCAGGATCCGTCCGGCGTGGGAGACGATTCCTGTGAGCCGGTGAGCCGTCATTTTCAGATGCCTGCGTTTCATGGCAGCATGTACGGATACAAAGTCGACCCCCTGCATGAGCTGTTCCGTGAGAGCGCTACGGTATACATCCCATGATAAATCCTCGATCCGCCCTTCCACCTTTGCCAGCGCGTGGTACAGGGGCGCCGTACCGACAGGCACCGGCGAATTACGCACCAGATATTCCCGCGACAGGGAAGAGGTTTCCCGGCGCGAAATATCCATCAGGGTATCCGCGCCAAGACAGCAATTGAGGCGTATTTTTTCCGCATCGTTCCGTGAGAAGACTCTGCCCGTAGCAATGTTACTGTTTACTTTAACGAGGAAACGATTGCCGATAATCATCGGCTCCAGTTCGAGATGATTGATGTTTGCCGGAATTACGGCGCGTCCCGAAGCGATCTCCTTACGCACAAAGTCCGGGGTGATATACGATTTAAGCCCTAAGGCTTCAATCTGCTGGTTTTCGCGTATGGCGACATATTCCATCTCCGGGGTGATCATACGTTTTTTTGCGTAAAACATCTGCGTAATACATTTCCCTTCCTTTGCGGAGAAAAAAGACCGGCTCGTCGCATCACTATTATTACGGGGATGGAGTACGATGTCTTTACGGCGCGTATACCATGATTTGCGTATACGCGGTAAACCGTCGGAGAAGTCAGCTTTAAAAGCGCTGTCGCCGTATGGCCCCGAAGTGTCGTAAACAACGACAGGATTATTCTTTTTCGGAATTTTACCATTATCTGTTTCTACAAGCGTGTCGGAAAGGTTTATCCGGCACATCCCCACCCGCACATTATTTATCTTACCTTCAACATAAATCTTCTTCATCCTCCTGATTTTTATTTTTATCCCGGCAAAAATAGTAAAAGTCAATATAATTACCTACTTTTGTGCCGTAAAAATATTGACGGGAATAAAATTATGAAGTACAATACAAACGCAAAACGCCTTACTCTTCCGGAGTACGGCCGCAATATCCAGAACATGGTTGATTATTGTGTAACAATAGAAGACCGGAATGAACGTAACCGCTGTGCAAATGCAATTATAAGCATCATGGGAAATATGTTTCCACACCTGCGCGATGTCAATGATTTCAAACACATCTTATGGGATCATCTGGCGATCATGGCCGATTTCAATCTGGATGTGGATTATCCTTATGAAATTGTGAAGAAAGAGAATCTGCATCAGCGTCCGCCACGCGTCCCATACCGTGAAAATGAACTTATCTACAAACATTATGGAGAAACCCTCGAACGCCTTATCAACAAAGTGGCGTTGATGGAAGAAGGGGAAGAAAAAGAAACGTTGGTCCACCTGATCGCCAATCAGATGAAGAAATCATTCCTTATATGGAACAAGGATTCGGTCGACAATCAAAAGATATTAAAAGATCTGGCCGAGTTGTCTGAAAGGCGTATTGTCCGAAGGACGGAAACGTTTAAAATAGCCGATGCTTCCGAGTTATTAGACACGTCCCAACGAAATAATAATAACAATAAGAAGAACAAGAAGAATCACTCGCGAAAAGGATCATGAGTTCTTTTATCATAGAAGGTAATCGCAAACTAAACGGGGAGATCTGTCCGCAGGGCGCAAAAAACGAAGCCTTACAGGTTATCTGTGCAACATTACTGACGGCCGAAAAAGTAGAAGTATACAATGTTCCGGATATACTCGACATCCGAAACCTCATCCTGTTACTCCGAACAATGGGGGTCAAAACCGAACGGTTGTCGGAAGACGCCTATTCTTTTCAGGCGGACGAGATTGATATTGACTACATATACACCGAAGAATATGCGCGCAAAGCCGCATCACTGAGAGGCTCCGTCCTGATGCTCGGACCCTTGCTCGGACGTTTCGGCAAAGCCGTACTTCCGCAGATCGGAGGAGACAAGATCGGCCGCCGGAGACTGGATACGCATCTCGTCGGATTCCGCGCGTTGGGAGCGGACTTTAATCACAATGTGCAACATCACATCTGTGAAATAACCGCCTCAACACTGCAAGGACAGTATATGTTACTGGACGAAGCGTCCGTTACCGGGACGGCCAACCTCATCATGGCCGCCGTATTGGCAGAAGGCGTTACCACCATTTACAATGCTGCCTGCGAACCTTATATCCAGCAATTATCGGAAATGCTCAGCAGCATGGGCGCAAAAATACAGGGCATCGGCTCAAACCTGCTTACCATTGAGGGGGTGGGCGTTTTGCACGGTACCCGGCATACCATACTTCCCGATATGATAGAAGTCGGTAGTTTCATCGGTATGGCTGCCATGACCGGTTCCGAGATTACGATCAAAAACACCGCTTATGAGAAGTTGGGTATCATCCCGGAATCGTTTCGCCGCCTGGGGGTAAAACTCGAAAAAAAGGGAGACGACATCTACATCCCTGCACAGGACAAATACCGGATTGAGACATTTATGGACGGTTCCATCATGACAATTGCCGATGCTCCGTGGCCGGGATTGACGCCGGATCTCCTGAGTGTAATGCTTGTGGTTGCGACCCAGGCTGAAGGAAGTGTATTGATTCATCAAAAAATGTTCGAAAGCAGGCTGTTTTTCGTTGATAAACTCATTGATATGGGCGCCCGGATCATCCTTTGCGACCCGCACCGGGCGACAGTCATCGGTCTCGGTAACTGTCAGCAACTGAGGTGCGCGAATATGGTATCTCCCGATATACGGGCCGGAATCGCGTTGCTTATTGCAGCCATGAGCGCCGGAGGCAAAAGCCGTATTGACAATATCGAACAGATAGACCGGGGATATCAACGTATTGACGAACGCCTGAATAAACTTGGAGCGTGCATTTCAAGACAGGATTTATGTTAAGGAAAGAAGATTTAATTGAAATAGGACACTTTGCCAAACCGCATGGAATAAAAGGAGAGGTATCGCTCGTTACGGATTATGACATGGCAAGCATTTCCGGTGATGATCCATATCTTGTCTGTGAAATGGACGGTATACCCGTACCTTTTTTTATCGAATCATACAGGCCGAAAAATAATACGACAGCGCTTATTGGCCTGGCCGGTATCGACTCGGATGACAAAGCAAAATCATTGACCGGAAAACCGGCTTATATTCCGTCGGATCTATTTCTGCCGGATGACGAAGATATTCCGAAATGGAAATATCTGAGGGGATATACGGTAGCGGACGACAAGTCAGAAGCAGTCGGAACGGTTTCGGATATTGACGATCATACAATAAACATTCTTTTGAAGGTTGATTATAAAGGCAAAGAGATACTGATCCCGGCAGCGCTGATAACGGCGCTGGACCGGGAGCGGAAAATGATAGAAGTGTCACTGCCGGAAGGTTTTTGGGAAATATGAAACGAAAACATGCAAACAAATCATTCTGGAAGCGTATACGATTTAAGTATAAGCTGATGTTTTTCAACGAATCTACGTTGGAGGAGGTCTGGTCTTTCCGTTTATCCCGGTTATCGGTCTTCATTTATATCTGTATTTTCGCCTTTATTCTGATTACGCTAACCTCTGTCATTATTATTCTGACCCCTATACGCAATTATCTACCGGGCTATCTGGATATAGAAGTGCGCAAGGAGATCCTCGAAAACGCCCTGAGAACCGATTCTTTGGAAGAAAGACTATCCATCCAGTCTAATTATATCAGAAATATAGCCGACATCCTATCCGGAAATATCCCGGCTGACTCCATCCGATTTAACGACACAACGTCATACATCACTTCCAACTATGATATTCCGCGGAGCAACAGGGAATCGGCATTTATAAACAAGTTTGAAGAAGATGAAAAGTATAATTTAACAGCGCTGAATCCCAATCCGGTGCAGACGGAAGTTTTCTTTTACCGTCCCCTGAATGGAATCATATCCTCCGCTTTTAATGAAGAAAAACAACATTTCGGAATAGACCTGACGGCAGCGCCTAAAGATAATGTTATCGCCACACTTGACGGAACCGTTATTTATGCCGGATTTGACCCTAAATACGGAAATGTTATATCTTTGCAGCATAAAAATGATTTCATATCAATCTATAAACATAATGATATACTCCTGAAAGAAGTGGGGGATCGTGTTGTTGCCGGCGAGGCGATTGCGGTTGTCGGCAACACCGGGGAGCTTTCCACAGGCCCTCACCTGCACTTCGAGTTATGGCACAAAGGCGATCCCGTCAATCCGGAAGAGTATATTGCCTTTTAAACATTATTAAAAACGACCAGATGGCAAGACAAATAGCGATATTAGGTTCTACAGGTTCAATAGGGACACAGGCATTAGAGGTTGTTAGCGCGCACCGGGATTTATTTGAGGCGTACGCCCTGACGGCCAACAACAATGCTGAGTTACTTATCGAACAGGCGCACAAATATATGCCCGACACGGTAGTTATCGCTAATGAAAAAAAATATCCCGAAGTAAAGGAAGCGCTTGAAGACCTTCCTGTAAAAGTTTGGGCCGGGGCCGATGCTATTGCCCAGGTCGTTACGGCAGGGCCGATTGACATGGTACTGACGGCTATGGTCGGATATTCCGGCCTCCGCCCTACAATCGAAGCGCTCAAAGCCCATAAAGCGATTGCGCTTGCCAATAAGGAAACATTAGTCGTAGCAGGCGAACTGATAACAAAACTCGCAAAAGAGAATCAGGCCCCTATCATACCGGTTGACTCCGAACATTCGGCAATCTTCCAGTGTCTTAATGGCGAATGGCACAACCCGGTAGAAAAAATACTGCTCACAGCCTCAGGCGGCCCGTTCTTCAGAAAAACAAAGGAAGAACTTACCACTGTCACCAAAGAGCAGGCATTAAAGCATCCCAACTGGAACATGGGCGCTAAGGTGACAATTGATTCGGCCTCCCTGATGAACAAAGGTTTTGAAATGATCGAAGCCAAATGGCTGTTTGACATAAAACCGGAACAAATAGAAATCATCATTCATCCTCAATCGATCATTCATTCCATGGTCCAGTTCGAAGATGGTGCTATTATGGCGCAATTGGGCCTGCCCGACATGAAACTTCCCATATCGTATGCATTTTCATATCCCGAACGGCTGAAAAGCCCGTCCGAAAGACTTGATTTTTCTTCCCTTCGGTCGTTTACGTTCGAAAAGCCCGATACTGAAAAGTTCCGTAATCTGACATTTGCATTCGAAGCCGTGCGAAAAGGTGGTAATATGCCGTGCGTTCTGAATGCCGCCAATGAAGTCGCGGTAGCTGCATTCCTTCAGAAACGGACAGGCTTCCTTCAGATGAGCGATATTATCGAACAAACAATAGATAGAGCATCCTTCATCGCAAGTCCTGTTTATGACGATTATGTCCGCACTGATACCGAAGCGCGCAGGATCGCGGAAGAACTGATTAATAGAAATAAAATTATAAAATAACGGAAATATATGGAAACATTTTTGATCAAAGCCGTACAGCTTATTCTTAGTCTCTCAATATTAGTACTCGTCCATGAATTTGGGCATTTTATATTCGCCCGTATATTCAAGGTACGGGTAGAAAAATTTTACCTCTTCTTCGACCCGTGGTTTGCATTGTTTAGGTTCAAACCAAAGAACAACGACACGGAATATGGCGTCGGATGGCTCCCATTGGGCGGATACTGTAAAATATCCGGTATGATTGATGAGTCGATGGATAAGGAACAAATGGCGCAACCGCCTAAACCCTATGAATTTCGCTCCAAGCCTTCAGGGCAACGACTGCTGATCATGACTGCCGGAGTTATATTCAACTTTCTGCTTGCATTATTCATCTATTCAATGGTGCTGCTTCATTGGGGCGATACCTATCTTCCGCTGAAAAATGTGACCTTCGGGATGGAATATAGCAGTACATTCAATAACATCGGCTTTCAGGATGGGGATATTCTATTAAAAGCGGACACCACGACGTTGGAACGTTTCAACGAAGACTGCCTGCGTAAAGTAGTAAATGCAAAAACCGTAACTGTTTTAAGAGATGGCCGGGAGATTTCCATTGAAATTCCGGAAGACATGATGCAACGGTTACTGCGCGACAAAGAGGGCTTTGCCTACTACCGCATCCCGATGATCATCGCCGAAGTGGAACGACAGTCTGCTATTGACGCCGGTCTGAAAAAAGGCGACCGTATCACAGGTATTAACGGCGTCAGCACTCCGACGGCATCCGATGTGGTCAATGAATTAGGTTTCAACAAGGAAAAGACGGTACAAATAGACGTTTTACGCGACGGTAAGCTATTTTCCACAAATGCCCCGATTGATTCCCTTGGACACATCGGCATACTCACTAACAGTAATCCGGCCGGTATCTACGAAACTGTTACAGTCAAATATAATTTCTTCTCCTCTTTTCCGGCCGGAATCAGATTAGGAATCAACACCCTGAAAGGATACGTAAATGATATGAAATACGTATTTACAAAGGAAGGAGCCAAAAACGTAGGCGGATTCGGCGCTATCGGAAACCTGTTCCCCTCTTCATGGGACTGGCGTATTTTCTGGGAACGCACGGGATTCCTGTCCATCATACTGGCCTTTATGAACATACTACCCATCCCTGCGCTTGACGGCGGACACGTGATGTTTTTGCTCTACGAGGTCATTACCCGGCGCAAGCCTGGCGATAAATTCCTCGAATATGCCCAGATTACAGGCATGATTATTTTATTTTCTTTGCTTATCTTTGCAAACGGTAATGATATCCTGAGATTTTTCTCACGTTAAAAAACAAGAGATTCAAAAATGAAAAAAGCATTGCATCAATTGGGAGAATACGTGCTTCTTATGGGGAAGACAATTGGCATACCTACGCGATGGAACATGTTTTTCAAACAATTAGTCAAAGAGATCTACAAGCTTGGAGTCGATTCGATATGGATTGTTGTGGTTATCTCCGTGTTTATAGGAACGGTTATTGCTATTCAGATATCGTTGAATATCAGTTCGCCGCTTATCCCCAAATTTACGATCGGTTATACTACGCGTGAAATCATCCTGCTGGAGTTTTCATCGTCGATCATGTGTCTTATCCTTGCAGGCAAAGTAGGCAGCAACATTGCCTCCGAAATAGGTACGATGCGTGTCACCGAACAAATTGATGCGATGGAGATGATGGGCGTTAATTCCGCCAATTTCCTGATCATGCCTAAAATTGCAGGACTTATGCTGTTCATTCCCGTACTTGTCATATTCAGTATGGTAACCGGTATTGCCGGGGGGGTAGCAGCCAGTTATCTGGGAGGAGGCATGACCCCTTCCTCCTTTGAATTCGGGCTGCAATATTACTTCAACCCTTTCTACATCTGGTATTCCATCATAAAGTCCGTAGTTTATGCGTTCATTATATCATCGATCGCGTCTTATTTCGGATATACCATTAAGGGCGGTTCTTTAATGGTAGGCAAGGCCAGTACCAACGCTGTTGTGATGAGCAGTATAATGATCTTACTGGCAGATGTTCTATTAACCCACTTAATGCTGACCTGATATGATTGAGGTAAAACGTCTGACAAAATCATTTGACGGCAGAACGGTTATTCATGATATAAGTACCGTTTTCGAAACAGGCAAGACCAACCTGATTATCGGACGAAGCGGCTCCGGTAAAACAGTTTTACTGAAAAACGTGATTGGTTTAATGACTCCGGATACCGGGGAAGTCATTTTTGACGGCCGCAACATCCTGAACATGAACAAGCATGAGATCCTCGTCCTGCGGCGCGAAATGGGCTTATTATTCCAGGGATCCGCACTGTTCGACAGTATGACCGTGCTGGAAAACGTCATGTTCCCTTTGGATATGTTTTCTAAAGAAACCATGCGCGAACGAAAAAATCGTGCTATTTTCTGCCTGGAAAGGGTCGATATGGCAGATACCTATCACCTGTATCCTTCGGAAATAAGTGGTGGTATGATGAAACGCGCGGCCATAGCCCGTGCGATTGCGTTACAACCCCAATACCTGTTCTGTGATGAACCAAACTCCGGCCTGGACCCAAAAACATCGCTGATCATTGACGATCTTATACATGGTATAACAAAAGAATACGGTATGACGACCGTCATCAATACACACGACATGAACTCCGTAATGAATATCGGTGAAAACATTATTTTTATAAAAGACGGTATCAACGAATGGAACGGTACCAAAGAACAAGTAATCAGTTCCGCTAACAAAGCGCTGAATGATTTCATTTTTGCATCCGACCTGCTTCGGAGAGCCGGAGAAATACAAGAAGAGACAGAGAAGGGGAAAGATAAAATATGAATGTAAAAACATTATATTCATATATAAACAAAATATTATAATAATAAAACAAACATTTAGTTATAAGTAATTTATCGGAAAATAAAATGAAATTCGTAGAGATTTGGACAGGTGCTGCTAATAGAATTGTAGATATAAGGTTGGGCAAATGTATAGATTTGTATAGCATCCATATTATGAGCAATACCTACTTTTGTCACTGGATCTAATTTAATTAAAAACATATTTACAATTTAATTAATTTTAGTTGCTGTATAAACAAACAAATAGAAATAGAAAATGAAAATGAAACGTATAGCATCCTTTTTGTTGTTGTTAAAAGTAGTATTTTTTATACAATGTACAAATA
>JAIRKN010000122.1 GCA_031260095.1 Tannerella sp.
TGTTGCAATTATTAAAGAAGTTTTTCGGGTATGATACATTCAGGCCCTTACAGGTTGATATTATCCGGCGAACATTAAAAAAGAAAGATTCTTTGGTGCTCATGCCGACCGGTGGCGGAAAATCCATTTGCTACCAGTTGCCGGCTATTTATTTGCCGGGAACGGCGCTTATCATTTCTCCGTTGATCGCTCTGATGAAAGATCAGGTGGAAGGGCTTATAGCAAACGGGATCCCGGCTGTGGCGTTGAATAGCGCCATGTCCGAAGGGGAGCGGTGGCAAATAAAACGGCGCTGTATGCAGGGACAAATAAAACTTCTCTATATTTCTCCCGAAGGCTTACTGAACGAACTGGATTATTTCCTGTCGCAAATGCAAATATCGCTGATTGCGATTGATGAAGCCCATTGCATCTCCCAGTGGGGGCATGATTTTCGCCCGGAATATACGCGTTTGTCCATACTCAAGGAACGATTCCCCGGAATACCGCTCATCGCTTTGACGGCTACAGCCGATAAAATCACACGAGATGATATTGTAAAACAACTAAATCTGGATCATCCCGAAATGTTCATATCTTCTTTCGACCGTCCGAATCTTTCGCTCGCAGTGAAGCGTGGATTAGGACAAAAAGAGAAAATAGCGACGATCGTACACTTTATCCGTAAACGCCCGTCGCAAAGCGGTATCATTTATTGCCGGAAGCGGAACGATACGGAGAAAATAGCGGATATTTTAAAACAAAATTACAGCATTTCTACCGTCGCTTACCATGCCGGAATGTCATCGGAAAAACGTGAAAAAGCGCAGAATGATTTTATTAATGACCGTGTAGATGTCGTATGTGCCACCATCGCTTTCGGAATGGGGATTGATAAGAGCAACATCCGCTGGGTCATCCATTATAGTATGCCGGGCAGTATTGAAAATTATTATCAAGAAATCGGACGGGTGGGACGCGACGGTGTTTCAAGCGACACGCTTTTGTTTTATTCACTGGGAGACCTGGTCATATTGCGGCAGTTTGCCGAAAACAGCGGACAGACGAATATCAATATGGAGAAGTTATACCGTATGCAACGATATTGTGAGACCGACCTTTGTCGGCGGCGTATCCTGTTAAGTTATTTCGGCGAAGAAGTTACGCATGACTGTGGCAATTGCGACGTCTGTAACAATCCGCCCCAACGTTTTGACGGGAGTATACTGGTTCAAAAAGCATTAAGCGCCATTCTCCGGACAGAAGAACATGTGGGGATACGGATGCTGATTGATATACTGAGAGGCTCGGCCCGCGCGGAACTGTTGCAGCAAAATTACCACCGGCTGAAAACATACGGCGCAGGACGCGACCTGCCCTATGCAATATGGAAAGAATATATTTACCAGATGTTACAGTTGGGTTTTATTGAAATAGACTACCTCAACAATCAAACGCTTAAAACCACGCCATTAGGAAAAAAAATACTTTTCGGAAAAGATAAAGCGATATTAACCGTATACAAAGAACCGGTAGAAAAGAAAGCGACCGCCCCGGTACACGACAAGTCGCCCCAGGCCATACAAATCCCGGAAAACAGCGCCATGGATGAAACACTTATGGAGGCGTTGCGCCGGCTGCGCAGAGAGCTTGCACAACAGGAAAAAATGCCCGCTTACATTATTTTCTCAGACGCTTCCCTGCAGGATATGATCTATAAAAAACCGCTTACGTTAAACGCTTTCGCCGACATTAAGGGAGTAGGCGAAATGAAATTGGAAAAATACGGTCATACATTTGTTGCACTCATTCATTCAATCCTTACAAACAGTTAGTATGCGCTGTTGTACATTAATAAAATCAAATATTATCAACCTTTAAAAACAATTGATCATATGAAACAATTCATTTTTATTTTAATCCTCACAGGGATTATGCAAACAACAAACGTCGCGGCTCAGAAGAAATATGAAGCGACATGGTCTTCAATAGACAGCCGTCCGGTTCCTCAATGGTTTACAGACGCTAAATTCGGTATATTTATACATTGGGGATTATACAGTGTTCCGGCATGGGGGCCGCTTCCGTCCGACGGCGCCGGTATCTACGACTGTTATGCCGAATGGTACTGGTACAAGCTTATGGATAAAGACAATAAGGTAAATCCTCTCTTTACCGCATTTCATAATCGCATCTATGGCGAAGATTTTAAATATCAGGATTTCGTAAAGGATTTCAACTGTGAAATGTTTAAACCTGAAGATTGGGCCGGACTGTTTCGTAAGGCCGGCGCACGTTACGTCGTGCTGACGTCCAAACATCATGAAGGATTTGCCTTATGGCCCAGCGAACATTCGTGGAACTGGAACGCAATGGATGTAGGCCCGCATCGCGACCTGGCAGGCGAACTGACCGACGCAGTGAAGAAGGAAGGATTACACATGGGCTTCTATTATTCGCTTTACGAATGGTATAATCCCTTATATCCGAATGACCTTGATAAATACGTGGATGAACACATGATCCCGCAAATGAAAGACCTGGTGACCCGTTATGAGCCGGATATTATATGGCCTGACGGGGAATGGGATCATCCGTCCGCCACGTGGAAAAGCGAACAATTCCTGGCATGGCTCTATAATGAATCGCCGGTCAGGGAGACCATCGTGGTCAACGACCGATGGGGAAAAGAAACGCGAAGTAAACACGGCGGATTCTATACAACCGAATATGATCTGTCGCACGACGATAATCTGAAAGACAAGCGGATCATGCATCCCTGGGAAGAATGTCGCGGAATAGGACATTCATTCGGCTATAACCGCAATGAAAATCTGGAAGACTACAGTACTTCCGAACAATTGGTACATTTACTGGTCGATAAAGTGTCATTGGGCGGCAATCTTTTGCTGAACGTAGGCCCGACTGCCGACGGACGCATACCCGTCATCATGCAACAACGCCTGATAGATATAGGCCGCTGGCTGAACGGAAACGGCGAGGCCATCTATGCGACCAAAGCGTGGGATGTTGCCGTGAAACAACCGGAAATACATGCGCACTTCACAACTAAAGGGAAAGATTTGTATGTAATATGCACAAAATATCCGGATAAAAGTATCACAATCCGTAATGTCCCGCGTAAACCGGCCAATATCCGGTTACTGGGTAATAATACTAAAGTGAAACACTCCTGCAACGGAAAAAATGTAACGATATCTCCACCGGAGCTATCGCCGTCAGGGAACGCCGGTGAATACGCATGGGTATTCAAATTGGAAAATTGCCTGTAAAATCCGGCTGATTACTTTCCAAAAAAGCGAACGGGGACATCCTGTTTTAAAATGTGCCGGCTATCGTTTTGTATCATCCGAAATCCAGCCGTCGCGGTGCACGCCTCCGTCATGACGAAAAACGGACTT
>JAIRKN010000045.1 GCA_031260095.1 Tannerella sp.
ACAGATGAGAGAAGTATCCTTTATACGTCAGAATATCGAAAAATGGAAATCGCTGGAAAAGGTAACAGATCATGCCGCTACCAGACATCCGGGCGAATTGGCCGACGCATATATGGAGATTACTGCCGACCTGTCATTTTCACGCGCCCATTATCCAACGTCGCGTATTACTATTTACCTGAACAATCTGGCGTCTGCCCTTCATAACCAACTTTATAAAAATAAAAAGGAAAACTATTCACGTCTTATTACGTTCTGGACGCATGAAATACCGGAAGTGATGCGGCAGTCGCAACGGGAATTGCTTTATTCGTTTTCCGTTTTTATTCTAAGTGCATTCATCGGAGTTATATCGGCGATGAATGATGATTCGTTTGCACGTCTGATCCTTGGCAACGGCTATGTAGATATGACCTTAAGCAATATTGAAAGCGGAGATCCGATGGGCGTTTACAGTTCCTCCGGCAAACTCTCGATGTTCCTGAGAATCGTTTTTAATAATATCGGCGTTTCTTTCCGGGTTTTTGCCTTGGGGATATTTAGCGGATTCGGTACAGGCTTTGTTCTGTTCTTCAATGGGGTCATGGTGGGTACGTTCCAGACTTTCTTCTTTCAACACAATGCAGGCTGGGAGTCGGCCCTTGCGATCTGGTTGCACGGGACATTCGAGATTTCCGCCATAATCATAGCCGGAGCAGCCGGTTTTGCGTTGGGCAACGGGTGGCTTTTTCCCGGAACTTATTCGCGCCGGTACGCCTTCCTGCAAGGGGCGAAACGCGGCCTGAAGATAATCGCCGGGTTAATTCCGGTGTTTATCGTCGCCGGATTTATCGAAAGTTACCTGACACGGCATACCGAATACCCGGCTTTTATACGGCTTTCTATTATTTTATTTTCACTCGTATGCGTTATCTGTTACTATATTATTTTACCTCAATTTAAATCACAATGGAAAATCAAAAGCCCAGAATCGAATTTTACCGACAGCGTACTTTTTCCGAAAAACTGAATGTGACGTTCGAGTTTATCCGGGAAAACTGGAAACCCCTGTTAAAGTATACGTTTTATCTCATTATGCCGATCTGTCTGATACAGACCTTCGCCATGAATGCGTTTATAAACGGCTACTTTGATCTCATCCTGTCAATGAACCGCGGCAACAGCTATTTCGGCTATTCTATGTACGGTTTTGCAGCCAATTACGGGATTCTGCTGTTTTGTATGCTAATCGGCTCGGCTATACTGTCCGGTTTGGTTTATGCCCTGATGCAAACGTATGCAACGCGCGCAGACCGGCTGCAAAACCTCACGCTCAACGATTTTAAAGAACGCCTTACCGGGAATACATGGAAATGCCTTCGCATTATATTCTTCCTGATCTTTGTCACTATTGTGATAATAGCTTTTGCAGGTCTTTTGGCCGTTCTGGTATCCGTCTACTCATTGATTCTGACGATTCCCCTGCTGATCCTGTTCATCCTGTGCCTGATCCCTTTCATGCTGCTCGTTCCCGCGTATATATTCGAACGGGAGATCTCTTTCTTCGGCGCGGTAAGAAAAGCATGGAAATTAGGAATATCTACGCTCGGAGGGATGTTCGGACTGATGTTCGTTTTATCTATCATTACTTCCGTCATACAAACGGTAACGATGTTACCCTGGTATATCACAATCATTGTCGGAAATGTGATGGCAATAACGACCGAATCCGGGATGGACCAATCTGTTATCTATAAATTCATCCTCTATATTTTAGGTCTTATCCAGTCATACGGCGTATATGTTTCTTCCGTCATAAGCGTCACAGGACTTGCGTTTCAATATTTCCACGCCCGCGAGAAAGTAGAAGGCGTTACTATCGAATCGAATATATCCAACTTCAACAATCTTTGATGCAGAGGCGATGACATTCCGGGCAGATACCCTTCTCTATGATACGCAGAAGATTGCGGATTATCAGGCGGACAGCCGCTTTGATTACAGTTCGCAGTTGAACATGCCGGAATATACCTGGTTCGATATGGTATCCCGATGGTTCAACCGCCTGCTCAATTCTATTTTCAGCGGAAGGATGGAAGAAAAGTATACAACTCCCATCATGATCCTGCTTTTCCTGATCGTTATCCTGACCGTATTATTTTTCTTATATAAGAAGCGTCCGGAACTTTTTATGCGTTCTAAAAAGATAAGATCTCCCCTCCCCTACGATATCGAAGAAGAAAATATTCACGGAATAGACTTTAAAAAGGAAATTTCGGCCGCACTGGATAGCGGAAATTACCGTCTGGCCATACGGTTGCTCTATCTGCATACACTTCGTATTCTTTCCGACAGCCAACTTATCGACTGGCAAATACACAAAACGCCAACCGAATATCTCTATGAAATCAAAAACAAAGACCTGAGGCTTCCTTTTCGCGAATTAACGAACCATTTCCTACAGATCCGCTACGGTAATTACAACGCATCGCCGGAATTGTACGAAACGATGCTTGAGATCCGGGAATATATAAAAATGCGCATAACAGAAGGAGGAACAGATGAAAGGTAGCCGGCTGTATATGATCTTCCTGGGATTGTTCCTTGTGCTTGTATTCCTGTTTGAGTACATGTCGCCGCACCGGTTTTCGTGGAAACCTACTTTCGACAAAAATGACAAAGAACCTTTCGGCAGCTATGTGTTTGATGACGTTGTTTCTTCTTCCGTCGACCGCTACACCGTGACAGACCGGACGTTTTATCAGCTTATGCAGGAAGACTCAACGGCCTCTCCACAGGCTTTCCTGCTTACCGAAAACTATTTTTATCTCAATGATACGGATATTGAATGTCTTTATAAATTAATCCACACAGGAAACCAGGTGATGATCTGTATGGATAATTTTCCCTATACACTTGAGGATACACTCTGTTTTGAAACTGCTTACGATTACTATTTTCCCTCAATAGAGCACTACATCCGGGATGAAAGAAAACGTGACAGCCTGTTTTTCGGTACGGATACACTGCATCCGGAATATATCTATGAAGTTTACCCGCAAATACATCCCGTCTATCTGATAACGGGTAAGAATAAATGGGTGCACGATCGTCCCGACAACGATTCGACGGAAGTTGTCGACGATACCCTGTCAACCGTAATCCGCGAAGAAATAGATTCATTGATAACCGTCGTTGAAAATACGGAAGAGGAAGCGACCGGGACGACATCCGGAGATCAGTTTTTCCCGATAAACTGCGATTCAATAGAAATCCTTGTATGGGATAACGAAAATAAACCGCTTGTCATCCGGGCATTTATCGGGAAAGGAGAATTATTCCTGGTATCTACCCCGTTGATGTTCACCAACTATGGTATTCTTGACGGAGACAATGCATCTTATGTTTTTCGCCTGCTGTCTTACATGAAAAACAGACCGCTTACGAGAATTGAAGCCTATGGCGCCCACAGCGAGAAAGCCCGCACTCCGCTCCGGTATGTGCTGTCCGAACCGCCATTGAGGTGGGCCGTCTATTCTATGTTAGTTCTCTTGATATTGTTCATGACGTTCACCGCCAAACGTCGTCAACGGATCATCCCGGTAATCAGAACGCCTGCCAACCGGACCTTTGAGTTTATGCAACTCATCAGTAATCTTTATTATCAGAAACATGAAAACGGAGAAATACTGAAAATGAAACATCTTTATTTTTGCGCTGAGGTAAAACGCCTGATCGGGGTGGATCTTCAGGACGGAATACCTGATGAAACAACTTATCTGCGTTTGTCGGAAAAAACCGGAAAGGACAGGGATGTACTTCGTTCCTTGATCAAAAACATCGAAATGGGTATCTACCGGTCGAATGTATCCGACATGCAACTAAAAGAATATATAGATGGTATGAATGATATTTTACGCATATTAAAATCCTGAATAAAAATAAACAATATGGAAAAACAAAATGAAACAATAGATTTAACGCCTTTTACTGAAAAGGTGGACCGGCTGAAAATTGCGATCGGCAGTGTTGTTGTCGGACAGGAATATTCGGTAGACCTGATACTTTCCGCTATCCTGGCACGCGGACATGTGTTGCTTGAAGGTGTGCCGGGAGTGGCGAAAACATTATTGGCCAAAATGATCGCCAAACTTATCCATGCGGACTTCTCACGTATTCAGTTTACACCCGACCTGATGCCGTCGGACGTGCTTGGAACCTCCGTTTTTAATATGAAAACAAGCGAATTTAGTTTTCATCCCGGACCGGTATTTGCAGATCTCGTACTGGTCGACGAAATAAACCGCGCCCCGGCGAAAACGCAGTCCGCGTTATTCGAAGTCATGGAAGAGCGGCAGGCCACTATCGACGGCATACGACATCCTATGAGTCCCATCTATACGATACTGGCCACCCAGAATCCGATAGAACAGGAAGGTACCTACAAACTTCCGGAAGCCCAGTTGGACCGGTTTATGATGAAAATAACCATTCCATATCCGTCCCTTGAAGAAGAAATAGAAATTCTGGAACGTCATAACCGGAATGCCCGTCTGGCCAAACTGGAAGAGATCGAAGCCGTTATCTCGCGGGAAGAATTGCTGCTAATGTTTGAATATGTAGAGAAGGTCTTCGTTGAAAATTCTTTGCTGCGCTATATCGCATCCGTCATACAACAGACGCGAAACAGTAAGGCGGTCTATCTCGGAGCTTCCCCCCGTGCATCGGTAGCGCTCTTACAATCCGCCAAAGCCATGGCCCTGTTGCAGGGACGCGAATTTGTAACGCCGGAAGATATCAAAAGGGTTGCGCCGTTTGTCTTGCAGCATCGTCTTATGCTCACTGCCGAGGCTGAAATGGAGGGGCATACGCCGCTTAAAGTGGTACAACGCCTCATCGAAAAAGTAGAAGTGCCGAAGTAATCAATTGATATTTGTTGATTGAGAAAGTTATGTTTTTAACGAAACGTTTCTATATTGCAGGTTTAGTCGTCATCGCTTTGTTCGTGTCGGGCTATCTGATTCCGGCTCTTTTTATCGCCGGAAAGATCGTCATGGCTTTCGTTATAATGGCTACTATTGCCGATTGTATACTGCTATGGCGTCATAAAAAGGGAGCGGATGCGGAAAGATCTTGCGCCCCCAGGTTTTCGAACGGAGACAACAACGATGTGCGCCTGACGGTAGAAAACAGGTATCCGTTTCCTGTCGATATAGATATTATTGACGAGATACCGGTAGTATTCCAGCGTCGTGACATTCTTTTTAAAATAAGGATGAAACCCGGAGGTCGCGAGGTAGTGCATTATAAACTGCGCCCCGTCAAACGTGGCGAGTATAATTTCGGTAACGTATTGCTTTATGTGACGACCCCGGCCGGATTGGGTTGTCGTCGTATAAGATGTGCGGAAGCAGTTGATATTGCAGTCTATCCGTCGTATATCATGCTGCACCGCTACGAGATCATGGCGATACACAATAACCTGACGGAATTAGGTATCAAAAAAATACGCCGCATAGGGCATAATACCGAATTTGAATACATCAAGGAATACATAAAAGGAGATGATTATCGGACCATTAACTGGAAAGCCAGTGCACGCCGTCATTATCCGATGGTCAATGTATATCAGGACGAACGCTCTCAACAGATATACAGCATTATCGACAAAGGCCGTATCATGCAAAATGCATTCCGCGGAATGACCTTGCTGGATTATGCGATTAATGCCTCCTTAGTGCTTTCGTTTGTAGCCATACGCAGGGAGGACAAAGCCGGACTCGCCACTTTCGCGGAAAAATTCGAGACCTTTATTCCGGCAGGAAAACAAACGGGACAGATGCAACAGATACTGGAAAGTTTGTACCGTCAACAAACGACTTTCGGCGAAAGCGACTATTCATCACTGTATGTGCATATCAATAAATTTATCAATAAACGCAGCCTGTTGATTATCTATACAAATTTTGACTCCATCATCGGTATGGAGCGCCAGATTGAATACCTCCGCCAACTGGCACACCGGCATGTCGTATTAGTTGTGTTCTTTGAGGATACCGAGATGAAAGCCTTTGCCGCCCAACACCCCACATCCGTCGAAGGATATTACCGGCAGGTAATCACGGATAAGTTTATATTTGAAAAACACCATGTGATTGTCAAGCTAAAGCAACATGGCGTCTATTCCCTCCTGACCGAACCGGATAAATTATCGGTCAATGTGATCAACAAATACCTCGAAATGAAAGCCGGAGGCGTGATCTAAAAAAACAGCCGACATTCAATGATATTATTGATTAAAGAAGATCTGTGCAGCCGGAAAATTCGGATAAAATTCTTTGCGATGACTTTTTATCTATTCTGCCGGTATTTGAAAGAAAAAATTAATATTTTTTTTGAAAGAAAACATTGATCCTGAATTTTTTATTTCATATATTTGTCGCACCATTTGAAAATAAATAAATACACATGGAAAAAAAAGCATTAAATCGAAGAAGATTTCTTAAAAGTTCCGTTTGCGGAGCTATCGGGACAGTATCAGTCCCTGCGTTTATCACCGGATGTGCGTCCGGCAGTAAAAAGGAAGAAGGTACGAAACTGAAAGAGGTGGAGGTACCGGTATTATTGGATAAAGCGCCCGACGGGAAGCCCCTGAAAGCCGGTCTGGTAGGATGCGGGGGCCGTGGTACGGGAGCTGCCGTCGATTTCCTTTCGGCCGGAGACGGATTGTCCATTGTTGCGTTGGGAGATGTTTTTGAAGATAAACTGACCGCTTGTCGTCAGGAATTAAAGAACAAAGGAATGGATATACCGGATGATAAGTGTTTCCTGGGATTTGACGCTTATCA
>JAIRKN010000201.1 GCA_031260095.1 Tannerella sp.
CACTTTGGGGATCCAGCCCGATTCGGTGGGCGGGAAGAGGTGTAATGCGTTCCTGAAACTGTTGGCCGCCAATGTAGCGCGTTCGAGGTTGTCTCCGTCGGCTTTGTTGATGACGATGCCGTCGGCCATTTCCATAATGCCCCGTTTGATCCCCTGGAGTTCGTCGCCTGTTCCGGCCAGTTGGATAAGTAAAAAGAAATCTACCATCGAATGAACAGCTGTTTCGCTTTGTCCGACACCCACGGTTTCGACAAAAACCGTATCAAATCCCGCCGCTTCGCAGAGTATGATTGTTTCCCGTGTTTTCCGGGCGACGCCGCCCAGCGAGCCTGCCGTCGGCGAAGGACGTATGAATGCGTTCTTTTCTCTCGAAAGCGCTTCCATACGTGTCTTGTCGCCCAGGATACTTCCTTTCGAGCGTTCGCTGCTCGGGTCGATCGCAAGGACGGCCAGACGACGCCCTTGCCGGATGATGTGCATACCGAAAGAATCAATGGATGTACTTTTCCCTGCTCCGGGTACGCCGGTAAACCCGATACGGATGGACCGACCGGTATGTGGCAGGCATCTTTCGATGATTTCCTGGGCTAAGAGTTGATGATCCTGTTTTGAACTTTCAATAAGTGTTACCGCCTGACTTAATATGGTGATGTTCCCTTTTAAAATGCCTTCTATATATTCTGTCGCCGAGAGGCGGTTTTTTCTGGGAATATGTTTCAGGTAAGGATTTACCGTAGGCGCAGAAACGCCTTTGTTTACTTTTAATCCTTTATATATAGCGTCATTTTCGGGATGTTCCATACATCATTTGGCTTTTTGTGCGGATACTTTGACCATGCGTACAGGCCCATTCGGATCGTTACAGACAATATAGATGTCCGTATCAACGTCCGTATCCAACTCTTTGGCCTTCACCGTCGCCCTGACGACCAAAGATCCGCCGGCTTTTATGATCTTACCGGAGAGTTTCGGCAGGTGAATCCGCTGATCATCACTTGTTACGCTGTGGAGTGTCAGGTCGGATTTGCCCGTATTGGTTAATATAAACTCTTTGCCGGCCGTTCCTCCAAGTCCTAAGAATCCTCCTTTTACGTTGTCAAATAACAATTGTGGATTTTTGATTTCCAGATGTGGAGCGTTTACGTTTTGTAACGGGGATAATTGCTTGAAGTCGTCCACATAGTTAACCGTAGCGGTAATGTTTTCACTTCCGAGAATATTACCTTCCCGGTTTCTGATGATCCATTTAAATGAGTCTTTGATACGCCCTCTTTTTTCGGTCGTTTTTGTCCCGTCTATTATAACCGACACTTCTCCCGGCCAATCCGCTTTGAGGGAATCCGGACTTTTGACGATGATGTATTCCGGGATGTTTTCACAGGTAAAGTAAACGGTTTCGGCATTGTAGTTTTTGATGTGGAGAATATTCCTGTTGGCCGCCGAGGGGAGAATGTTTTTATATATCAAATCTTTTTCCGTTATACCGACGCCGCCGACCGTGTCTGTGAAAGCCACCTGCGGATCGGCCGGTTTCTCGACGACGACCCCCGTGATGGTCAGTTTATGGCGTTTGTGGCCATTCTCTTCGTTTGTATATACAGTGGCGCTCTTATTGAAATTTCCGATACGTCCCTTGGGATTGAATGTAATGATGATCACTCCCTCTTGTCCCGGCTCTACAGGCTTTTGCGTCCATTCCGGGCGGGTGCATCCGCAGGACGCCTGTACGCGACTGATCGTCAATGGCGCATCTCCTGTGTTTTTAAAGTTGAAGATATGTTCTGCATACCCGTCGTTTTCTCCGATCGTTCCGAAATCGTGAGAGGTTTCAGCCGGGCTGAAAACGGGTGTTTTGGGCGGATCCTCCTCTTTTGCTTTCCCTACAACGCCTTTGATTGTAAGATGAACAGGGTCTTCGTTTTCACAATATACAGATATGTTTTTTGAAAAAGGTCCGGGACGTCCTTTGGGATTATAAGCCACTTTTATTTCTCCCATTTTGTTGGATACGATCGGATCTTTGGTCCAATCCGTGGTGGTGCATCCGCAGGAGGCCACCACCTGTTTTATGATAAGGGGAGCGGTACCTGTATTTTTGATTATGAAAGTATGATTGGCAAGACCTCCGTCTTCGGATATATTTCCGTAATCAAATACGTTTTTATCTATCGTGAATGAAGGTTTTGCGTTTGTATTCTGCCCCTGCACGGAGATCAGACAACATACTATTAAAAAAGCCGGAAGAATTTTCATCCTGTTGTTAACCTTGTTCATCTTTTGTTGCTATATATTACTGAACGACTTTACCTTTTATTGTCAATACAAAACTGCCGACTTTTCCATTACTGTATACGGAAATGGTTTTTGTAAAAGTACCCGGCCGGTTTGTTGGGTCGAATGTAACCTTGATCTCTCCTGTCCGTCCCGGTGCGATCGGCTCCTTTGTCCAGTCGGGCGTCGTACATCCGCAGGATGCTACTACTTTAGTGACAACCAGAGGCGCTTCTCCGTTATTTTTTATCTTAAAAGAATGAGTTACCGCTCCGTTTTTTTCATTTATATCACCGAAGTCATACATCGCACTATCTATTACCGAAATAGAAGCTTCTTTCTGTTGTGCTGATACTATGTTTGCCGTCAGCAAAATTAGTCCGAATACAAATAGAATACGTTTCATTTTTTTTATTTTTTAGTTAATATATGACGCAAAGGTAATGTTATTTGCTATACATTGTACCTTATAAGTATTTATTTTTTCTTAATATATGTTCGGAAAGAATACGGATACAAATGTTTTTCATCACGCTGAAAATCCCTTTGTTCCGTCATGATCCATTTATCTTCACTTATATCAGGGAAGAATGTGTCTGCATTTTCAAATGAGTGATGAACAAGTGTAATGTATAACTTATCTGCAAGATCTATCGTTTGATTATAAATACTGGCTCCTCCTATGATAAAGACTTCATCTTTCGCGTTGTATTCGTTTATTGCGTCTTCGGGATGGTGGAACAGGATGCAGTTTTCAAATCGGGTCGTTTTATTCTTCGTGATGACGATATTTGTCCGGTCAGGCAAAGCGCCTTTAGGAAGCGATTCGAATGTCTTCCGTCCCATTATGACGGTATGGCCGGTTGTGAGCGCTTTGAAACGCTTCATATCATTCGGCAGTCTCCAGAGAAGATCATTGTCAGCGCCTATGGCCCTGTTTTCTGCGATAGCGGCAATAATGGAAATCATATCACAATCGACAATAGCTGGTTTATACGGATACTTCCCCCTTTATATGGGGATGTGGATCATAGTGGATAAGTTCAAAGTCTTCGTAGTTAAAATCGAAGATGTTTTTTACATTCGGATTAATCCTCATCTCCGGCAGTGGCCGGGGCGTGCGTGACAGTTGTAGCTTTATCTGCTCCACATGGTTGGCGTATATATGGGCGTCTCCTAATGTGTGTATAAAATCTCCGGCTATTAGCCCCGTTACCTGGGCCACCATCATTAATAACAGGGCGTATGAAGCGATGTTGAAAGGGACGCCGAGGAAAAGATCCGCACTTCGCTGGTAGAGTTGAAGGCTCAGGCGGCCGTTGGCGACATAGAATTGAAAAAAGACGTGGCATGGAGGGAGCCACATGTTTTTCAGATCACCTACATTCCATGCGCTGACCAGCATACGGCGCGAGTTCGGATTTTCCTTTATGGTACGGACGACATCACTGATCTGGTCGATCGCTCCTCCTTCATAATCCGGCCATGAACGCCACTGGTATCCATATATATGTCCCAGATTTCCCTTTTCATCGGCCCATTCGTTCCAGATACGGACCCCGTTCTCTTGCAGGTATCCGACATTTGTATCTCCATTCAGAAACCATAAAAGTTCGTGTATGATTGATTTCAAATGTAATTTTTTGGTGGTAAGTAAAGGGAATCCTTTTTCCAGGCTGAAACGCATTTGATGTCCGAATATACTGATAGCGCCTGTGCCTGTCCGGTCGTCTTTCTTTACTCCTTCCCTCAGGACACGTTCTAATAAATCCAGATACTGCTTCATATTTATTTTTTCTTTTGTGGCGCAAAGATAATAAAAAAATGTATATTTGCAGGATTGAAAATATATAAAGGTATTATAATTTATTTTGAAGTCATAATGAAGAACATTTTATTTGTAGCATGGATAGCGGTGGGACTGTTGTCGTGCAAAAAGGAAGTTAAAAACGTGCAAACGATGTCGGGACTGAATACAAAAGATTTTGTATCGGAAGTGAATGGCAAGGAAACAGGATTGTATATCCTGAGAAATTCGGCGGGTCTGGAGGCCTGTATTACAAACTATGGTGGTCGTCTGGTTTCATTACTGGTGCCGGACAGGGAAGGTAATTTGAAAGATGTAGTGCTTGGATATGGAAGTATTGCGGAGTATCTGGCGTCGAACGGAAATTATGGCGCATTGATAGGGCGTTATGGGAATCGTATTAAAGATGGTGTGTTTTCGCTTGACGGTGAAACATTCCGGTTGCCGGAAAATAATAACGGCCATTGCCTGCATGGTGGCCCTAATGGTTTTCATACCCAGGTTTGGGATGCAGAGCAAATAGACGCACAGACGCTTAAGTTGACCTATCTATCGAAAGACAAAGAAGCCGGTTTTCCGGGGAATCTGAATGTGACAGTGATCTATAAACTGACAGATGATAATGCGGTGGATATCCGGTATGAAGCGACTACAGATAAACCGACCGTTGTGAACTTGACGAATCACAGCTATTTTAATCTTTCAGGTAAACCGAACACCCAGATTCTGGATCATTACATATATATTAATGCGGATTCGTATAATGCGGTAGGTGAAACATTAATACCGGTAGCGATTGCTCCGGTAGACAGCACTCCGATGGATTTACGTCGCCCGGTACTGATAAGCGCCGGTATAAATGATGAGTTTGAACAGATTATCATCGGTAAGGGATATGATCATAACTGGGTATTGAATACAAAAGGCGATCTTTCGCAATTGGCCGCAAAAGCTTATCATGACGGAAGCGGTATCGTAATGGATGTTTATACCAGTGAGCCGGGTATACAATTTTATAGCGGCAATTTTATGGCGGTTTCCGATAATGGAAAATTAGGGATGAAATATCCCCACAGGGGCGCACTCTGTCTGGAAACACAGCATTATCCGAATAGTCCGAATGAGCCTTCTTATCCAAGTACGGTGCTTCGTCCGGGAGAAAAATACACCAGCCGTTGTATCTATAAGTTTAAAACCGTACCGACTCCGGTAAATCAGTAAATAGTATGAAATCAATTCAATATTCAGTAGTTACTGTTTTTCTTATATTAGTAACATTCCCTTCGATTGATGCCCAGAAAGTCGTAAGGCTATGGGATGGAAATCCCCCCGTAAGCAATGAAATTGAAGGAGAAGAGGTGGTAGGAGAAGGACGTTCTTGGATAAATAATGTATCGGTCCCGGAACTGGAAATCTATCTTCCGGAAAAATCAAAGGCGACGGGGATGGCGGTTGTTGTTTGTCCCGGAGGCGGATATGGAGGTCTGGCGTATGATCATGAAGGCTTAATGGTTGTCCGCTGGCTTAATAAAGAAGGTATCGCCGCGTTTATCCTTAAATACAGGATGCCGAACAGACATAAAAATGTGCCGCTTGATGATGCGCAGCAGGCAATCCGGTATGTGCGTGAACAGGCTGACAAATATGGGGTGGATCCTTCAAAGATAGGAATCTGCGGATTTTCAGCAGGAGGACATCTGGCCTCTACCGCTTCCACACATTTTGCAACGACCGGAACAAGTACGCGCCCTGATTTCTCAATTTTGTTCTATCCGGTCATCACGATGACGGAGCTGACGCATGGTGGCTCCCGGAATAATCTGCTTGGTGAAAACCCGTCGAAAACGGATATTCATATATTTTCTAACGAGAAACAGGTGAATGTAAACACGCCTCCTACCATTTTGTTGTTGAGTGATGACGACAAGGTAGTGCTTCCGGAAAACAGTATATGGTATTACGAAGCGCTTAAGCGGAATGATGTGCCGGCTACGATGTACATATTTCCGACCGGCGGACATGGCTGGGGATTCCATGATACATACGAATATCATTCACAAATGACAGATTTGCTTTCAAAATGGTTGAACGCCTTGTTTGATTAAGCCGGTTACTTACCGCTTGTTATCCTGTCCCGG
>JAIRKN010000208.1 GCA_031260095.1 Tannerella sp.
ATGTAAAGGAACTTCTTCTTTCGTGCATCGGGTTCTATAATGCAAAAATTCCGGTTACAAAAAACCGTCAGGAAGGACAAACATTCTTTATCATTCCCGAATCTTATAACCTGAGCGAAATACAGGTTTTCAGTTGGAGAAACCCGCGTGACTTGATAAAAGCGGCACTGAGTAAAATCGAAGACAACTACGTCATGAACCCTGCTATGTTAACCGGATTCTACCGGGAAACCATTCAAAAACGACGCAGGTATATCAATATCTCGGAAGCCGTTATTGATATTTACAAAGGCCCTTATAATCAACCGGCCGATATGGATCGCGTAAGGGTGCTGAAAGGGCGCAAGCTGATAAGTCCTAAGATGGCCGACACGCTGAGCGTAAAGCTACAGGGAGGGCCGAATATGGCGATTTACATGGATGTTGTCAAGAACCCGGATTTATTGCTGGATCAGGAAGTGATTCAATATTATACGTACAAAATGGGAGAATCAACGTCAATAGACGACCGCCTGCAATATGTTGTTCACTTCGAACCACAGATGCTGCTTCCTTATCCGCTCTATTCGGGGACATTTTATATTGATCGGGAAACATTGTCGTTCACGCGTGCCGAATTTAAAATGGATATGCGCGACAAGCAAAAAGTAACCGGCGCCATTCTTATCGAAAAACCCAGAGGATTGCGGTTCACTCCGGAAGAAGTCTCGTATGTGATTACATATAAATATCTGGGAGGTAAAACCCGCCTGAACTATATCCGTAACGATATAAAATTCAAATGCGACTGGAAACGTAAGTTGTTTGCAACGAATTATAGCGTGACCGGCGAAACGGTCATCACCGACAGGGATGAACGGAATATACGGCGGATCCCGGTAAAAGAAGCTTTTTCGATCCGCAAATCATTGAGTCAGGAGGTCGCACTGTATCAGGATGAAAACTTCTGGGGATACTACAATATCATCGAGCCGACCGAATCATTGGAAAATGCTGTCAATAAATTAAAGAAACAGCATCTTAAATCACAATAATTTTATATATTTGGTCTCTGTATCAAAACAGGACCGGTTTTATGCTTAATGACTGTATTGTATTCGAAAAGATCAAAAAGGGGGACATAAAGACATTTGAAGATGTCTTTCGCCGGTATTATACCCCTCTGTGCCTCTATTCGTCAGGTATAACCGGGCGTAAAGAGATCTCGGAAGAAGTCGTACAAGACGTTTTTTATAATATCTGGAAAGAGCGTGAGAACATACGGATCCTGCGTTCGTTGAAAAGTTATCTTTACGGAGCCGTAAAAAACCTTTCACTCCGCTATCTGGAAAATCTTTCGGCAGAAAAAAGATCTCTGAAAAATGCGCCGAACGAATCCTCCGACCCCTCTCCCCAGGAAGAGTTAGAATATAAGGAACTGGAGCATATCATTAACAGCACATTAAAAAAACTTCCGAAAAGACGTATGCAGATCTTTAAAATGCACCGTATGAACGGGAAAAAATACAAAGAAATAGCGGCTCACTTCTCCATCTCCGTAAAAACGGTAGAAGCGGAAATGACGAAAGCCTATAAAACATTACGGCAGGAAATAGAAAAATACATAATTCATCATGGTTTTTAAAGAAAAAGAAGATAAAATTACGAATACAGCCTGGGAGCATCTCTACCAAAGATTTGAACAAGATGGACTGCTTCCGGAGAAAAGTACATTAAAGCATCCGTTTTGGAAGACAGCGCCTTTCCGGACATGGGCGGCCGTTATGACCCTTCTGATGATAAGCGTATGCTACAAAATGCAGCATAGGAATACCCCCGGAAAAGATTTACAGGTCATTCATAACGAAGCCAATGCCCCGACACTGGCAACTCTGCTGCATGACGGATCCATCGTCTGTCTGTCGGAACAAACGTCCCTGAAATATCCCGATACGTTTGACGGAAACAAGCGGGAGGTCATATTAAAGGGAGATGCTTTCTTTGACGTTAAGAAAAACCCGGAACAACCTTTTTTCATTGATACGGAATTAGCGACCGTTGAAGTCCCCGGAACCTCGTTCCACGTAAGGAGCGACGACTCATTCTCGTTGTCCGTCCGCGACGGAGAGGTGCGCGTTTCCTTAAAGGATCGGCGTCAGACCGTTTCTGCAAAAGCAGGAGAAACCGTCTCTTTCCATTCCGGCAGGTTACAATTAAGCAAGACCGGCACGAACAGCTTTGACGGGTATTTCAGGCAGATCCATTTCAAAGACGAGCGTCTGGATAACATTGCCCTGATCATCAATATGATTTTCGATTCCGTCAGAATAAAAGTAGCTCCGGAAGTTGAAAGTCGCCGGATTACTTTTACACTCTCCGGCAATAATGACATTGAAGCCATTTGCCTGGCATTAAACTTGCAATATAGAAAACAGGATCATACGATTTATATATCGAAACAGGAATAGTTATTCATGTACCGGACAAATACAATCTCTTTTCATCGCGTCATAGCCTGTCTGTTTTGTTTGTTCATCACAATGAGCGCACAAGCGGATGGAAAAGATGTGTTCGACCGGATCGTAAAAATTACAACGAACAGGGGAACGATCTATGAATTACTGAAAGATCTGTCACGCCAATCCGGCTATTTATTCGTCTATGACAGCCGGATCATTGACAATAATAAAAAAGTAAAGGTTCCCAAAGGCGAATATACGCTTCGTCATGC
>JAIRKN010000235.1 GCA_031260095.1 Tannerella sp.
AGTCGGAAGTAGGCTAAAAAGCGCTTACGATTTTTTTGAAGATTTTTTCCGGATTAATTTTTTTATTCTTTGCTTTTTTGGTATACTTTTGGTTGTAATTTTATATTTTTTTACCGGAAAAGATTATTTTATTTTATGCTTTTATTATTTTCTACCTGTTTCTGCTACTGTTTTCATAAGTACTTATCTGTTTTTATGTATAATATGAAAAATTTCCTATGAAAACAGGTTGTATCCTGTACAAATTTGGATTAATAGTTTTTTTTAATATAAAATTGAGTTTTTCTTAGAATAGAATTGTTCAAAAAAAAGCATGGAAATTCTATTTTCAAATAAAGCCGGATAAATTATTTTATTTGACTTTTTATCTTTAAAAAATCAGAGTAAGTAATTGATTTGGAAATTTCTCTGCGTATTCTCGGATAAATATCATCTTTTTCAACTATTTTTGATTTTTTTGAAATATAAAAAACAGGTATGTTTTGGCTATAATTTTTTAGACAGGCGTTTAATAAAAAAAAGTATTGTTTTTAACCTTATTTTGATAATATCTTGTTTATTAAATCATTTCTTTTTATTTGCCGCAAAAAATGCGTTATTTTAGGGCGGTATTCGGCAAGATACCAGAAAAAAAACTGACGTTGAGAAAGCTTTTCCGATTGGCTTCGCGCACATGAAATTTTTTTCAAAGTATATGGATGAATCCCTGTATAATAAATTTCGGTAGCCAATGTCATAGGTGTTGGTGTGAAATCTTGAACCTGTTCCAAATGAAAGTTCATTTTCTTGGTTTTGATAGCGAGTTCAGCCATGTCAATTTCTGTACAACCGGGATGACTGGAAATAAAATAAGGGATTAATTGCTCATTTAAATGGTGTTCGGAATTAATCTGATCAAATGTTTTTTTGAACCTTTCAAATACTTCAAACGGAGGTTTTCGCATTATCTGTAATACACCTTTTTCCGTATGCTCCGGAGCTACCTTTAACCTTCCTGATACATGCTTTGTCAGAAGTGTTTCAATATATTGCCGGGATGCGCGGTTGAAAACTTCGTTTTCGCTCCGGTGTAGTAACAAATCGTAACGTATGCCGCTTCCTACGAATATTTTCTTTATTCCTGAGGTCTTCGTTGATTTACGATATAGTTCCAAAAGGGGGGTATGATCTGTTATTAGATTATTACAAACAGCCGGAAATATACAAGATGGCTTTTTACATTTTTTACAGATGAATTCGTCTTTTCCCTTCATTTGATACATATTGGCCGAAGGTCCGCCCAGATCGCTTATATATCCTTTGAAATCAGGCATTCGGGTTATTTTCTCAATTTCATTTAAAATGGAATGGCTGCTACGCGATACAATCTGCTTTCCCTGATGGGCTGAAATCGTACAAAAGGCGCATCCACCGAAACAACCCCGGTGAATATTTACCGAGAATTTTATCATTTCAAATGCCGGAATGACCTTATTTTTATATTTGGGATGCGGCAAACGCGTATAGGGTAAGTCATACCAGAAATCAAGCTCTGTTGTTGTTACCGATGTATAAGGCGGGTTAACTACAATGGTCTTATTATTTGTTTTTTGCAGGATTCTGGAGGATTCGTATTTATTGGATTCTTCTTCTATAATCCGAAAATTTTCCGCTTGCTTCCGTTTGTCTTTCAGACATTCTTCGTACGAAAATAACAGGATGTCTTCCGTTGAATTCGTGATATTTTCTGCCAAATATACTATCTGGGGTATATTTTTAATCTTATCGAATAGCACTCCTTTTTTCAGGAGCTTCACCAGTTCCGTAACCGGCTTTTCTCCCATGCCGTATATCAGCAGGTCGGCAGGACTGTCCACGAGAATACCCGGGCGCAGTTTGTCCTGCCAGTAATCATAATGTGCCAGACGCCGCAGGGATGCTTCGATACCGCCTAAAACGACGGGAACATCAGGATAGAGTTCTTTCAGGATTTTTGCATAGACGATACTGGGATAATCAGGCCGCATACCAGGTCGTTTATCCGGGGTATATGCGTCATCACTACGAAGGCGTTTGTTGGCTGTATAATGATTGACCATCGAATCCATCGCACCCGGTGAAATGGCAAAAAACAGGCGTGGAACACCTAATTTTTTAAAATCGCGGTAATCACCCCGCCAGTCAGGCTGAGGTATAATCGCTACTCTAAGTCCCTGCGCTTCAAGTACCCTGCCTATGACGGCGGCGCCAAAAGACGGATGGTCAACATAAGCATCACCGCTGAACAGGATTACATCCAGATAATCCCAACCCCGAAATTCGACTTCTTTCTTAGTAGTAGGAAGCCATGCGTCCGGTTTATACGTATTTACCTGAGTTTTCCTCTCCATACAAAACATTTGGGGAAGCTGGATGAAATCGCCTTTGGGAATAATCCGAAAATAGCGGAACCAGAACCGGACATGGATGCGTAGTCAGCTCCCAGTGCATATAATTTATCTTTTATTTCCCCGATGACGGGATATTTGTTGAATACACTTTGTTCAAAATCGTTTACCAAAACGTTTTTCCATTCCGGCACAGGTATAGCCGGTAACTCTTCAAGGGAAAAGACCGGTTTTTGCGGCGTTACCATCGCATACGCCTCCTTCGTCGAAACTGTGACAGGAGGCTTTACAATATAGAGTATATAATCTCTTAAGGAAAGACCAAGCGGTTTGAAGACGTTACCCGTACCTGTGGCTATGACTGGCGTATTTCGGATAAAAAAAGGACAGTCTGCACCAATGGATGCGGCGATTTTTTCCAGTCTGTTATCCGGGATTTGAAGATTGCACAGATCATTAATCAGTTTGAGTGTAAAAGCAGCATCCGAACTCCCTCCACCTAATCCGGCCTCTGATGGAATCGCCTTTTTCAGGTATATTTCCAGGGGTGGAACTGCTTGTTTCTGAGATATCAGATTGTATGCTTTCATCACCAGATTATCTTCGGCCGGAGTATTCAATTTTAAACCTGTTTGTTTGAATGATGCTTCCTGAGTGATGACGGCTTCAAGCGCATCCTTCAGAGGAACCGGATAAAATATCGTTTCAATGTTGTGAAATCCGTCCGAACGCTTTCCTGTCACATGAAGTCCTAAATTTATTTTTGCATTTGGGAAGCAAAGCATAGCTCGTAGTTATTAATTCGTTAATTACTCATTCGTTTTATTGTTAGCCTCTTACCTCCTTCAATAGGAATTTTTCTTCCTGAGGGATAGGTTTTTAGCCATCTTTTAATCAGGCATTTTTTTCTATCCATTGGTTTTGTTTTGTCCGGAAAAACCGGACTTGTTGTTCCTATTCGGTTTTCTGAATGTTCCTCTTTCTTTTCCCTTTTTTCCTCCTCTTCCACCTCCTCCTCTTCCAAAGCGTTTTTTATATTGTTTATGTTTTTCCGGTTCATAGGGAGGAGCTTCTCCGAGCGATGGATCAATCGGAATCTTATAGATTTCTTTGTCGAGAAATGTTTCTATCGTCTTGAACTCTCTCTGTTCTTTTTCCGAAACTAAAGTGATCGCCAGTCCGCTTCCATCTGTTCCACGTGCTGTTCGCCCTATCCGGTGCACATAATCTTCCGGGTCATTCGGGATATCATAGTTGATCACGATACTGATGTCGTTTATATCGATGCCGCGGGAAACAACGTCAGTTGCAACCAGCACGTCGATATGCCCGTTTCGGAAGTCTTTCATCACCTGTTCGCGGTTGCTCTGTTCCAGATCCGAATGCATCGCTTCCACGTTGATATTCATTCGTTTTAACGCGGATGCCAGTTCTTTGACTTTTTGTTTGGAGGAAGAAAAGATAAGGACGCGTTTAGGAGCGCTGTCTTTGAAATGTTTTTCCAGAATACGCATTTTCTGGGCCTCATGGCAGATATAGGCTGTCTGCATGATACTTTCCGGTGGTTTTGAGATAGCGATTTCAATCTCCTGCGGATTTTTCATGATGCTTGCCGCCAATGTCCGTATTTTAGGAGGCATGGTAGCAGAGAACATGATAATCTGGCATTTACCGGGTAATTTTTTGTATATTTGGATAATATCATCATAAAAACCCATGTCGAGCATACGGTCGGCTTCATCAAGAATGAAAAAAGAAGTGTGAGATAAATCGACACTCCCCATATTCATGTGCGCGATAAGACGTCCGGGCGTTGCAATCACGATATCGGTTCCCATTTGTAACCCCCTTTCCTGTTGCGCATATGCGATTCCATCGGTACCTCCATATACAGCGACGGCGGAAACCGGCAGGTAATAGGAAAAACCTTCCACCTGCTGGTCTATCTGTTGCGCCAGTTCGCGTGTGGGAGCCATTATGACCGCGTTGATCGCTTCTTCGGGATAGTTACCTTTACTTAGTTCGTTAATAACCGGCAAGACGTATGCCGCAGTTTTTCCGGTTCCGGTCTGAGCACATGCGATGATGTCCTTACCTTCCAGTATAGGGGGGATTGACATTTCCTGTACGGGTGTCATGTCTTGAAAATTCATGGCATATAGGCCATCCAATACGGAATCCTCAAGATTTAATTCGTCAAATTTCATTTTTTTTTCTATTAAAAACTCGGTAAAAATAACGGTTATTTCGTTATCAACCAAAATTTATCCATAAAAAAGCGATTTCACCGATTATTTTCCAATCTTGTTTCCATAATAGCGTTTGTAAATTTCGTCGTAGATTCCATGGTCCCGTATCATCCTGAACCAACGGTTTAAACTATCCAGCAGGATAGGAGATTCTTTGCGTACGGCCCATGCCTGGAGTTGTGTAAAACTGATATCCGTATCAATATCAATTTCCGGCAGGATCTTTTTTGAAATAGCGGCTATCTGTAGGTCACATACGGCATAATCAATATCTCCTTTGGCTACCATGATGATGAGTTGTTCGGAAGAATAACGGTTTTCCTGAATGATGTAAATCGTATCGCCAATTTCATGTTGAAGGTTGATGATACGTAAAAGTGCGGGCGAATTTTCCGGTATATAAAGTTTTTTTTCGGCCAGTTCCAATTGGTTACGTATCGGTGAAATAGAATGATTTGCTTCTGCTGTGCGTTGAACTAATACCTGTTTGTTAAATACAATGGGGTCGGTGAACAGATAGTTATCTTTTATTTCTGATGTTACCGGTATATTGCGCGCTATGATATCATATTTATTGTTGGCCAGCCCGCTGAAACTTTCGGAAAGGGACATTTCGAGGAAGGTCTGGATTTCCAGACCCGACAGTTCTGATATCGCCCGGCTTAATTCATACTGGAATCCTTCGATCGCATCACCGGAAACAAAATAACCTGATTGGTTGTATTCGGTGACGATACGCAAAATACCATCCGAACATATTTCCGGATAGTCGCGAGGCGGTACCGGCCGGTTGCTATTGTATAGCATCACCATGGCGATCGTAACGGCCGATAAGATGAGCATATACAGAAAGATGAGTTTTGGGGATTTTATCATTGGCTATAATTGATTATTCGTTTAATTGATAATTTATTCAGTTTCGCTAACCAACGGTCGCTTTGCTTCCTTTTTAATATCAAGAAGTTCATTTGCGCCGAGCGCATTCTAATTATTAAAGAACACGGATATCCCAAGTTTGATTAGCATCGGATTCAGGGGATAATGCGGCAATGAGAAATATTCCGTCGGTTTGATAAACAATGAACTCATATTATATCCCGAAACAAAGAAGCGGGCTTGTTTCAGTTGAAAATTGGCGTATACATTGATAATGGGGTAATTGCCTGTTTTCACCTTTTTTTCATCCGGTAGTAATTGAAATTGTTGTGTGGCCGGTTCGTAGTAGGGGGCATAGTAAGCTGTATGATAATGTGCATCAGCGCCAATCTGGAGGTGCAGCACTTTCACCAGTGTGAAATCCAGGTAGATATTCGTGTACGCGGCTATTAGCGGCAGAGGCAGCACACTTTTTTCGCTGCTGAGCTGATAGGCTACTTCATTTTCCCAACCGAAAGCTTTGTATCTGAAATCCTGTTTTATACGCGCCGTTATGACCTGGAGATTACTTCCAAACTGTTCAGGGACACCTTCTTTTCCGAAATAAATATAGTTCTGGATACTTTCTACACCTGCCGAAAGTTTGGTTCGTGTTTGTTCGACGTCGACTTCGCCTCCGACAAAAACTCGTTGCGTATTTTTCAGGCTTAAATCCCATGTGAAATAACGGGAGTGATGGTGGCGTGTATAAAAGGCCGGAGTCAGGTTTTTAATGTATCCTGATGCTTTGATGGATGCGTCCTTGCCTAACAGGTGGAATTGGGTTCTGATTTCCCCGTTGGCGCGAAATTCGCCTAAGTCGGTTCCAACGAGGCAAAATTCACCCCTTGCCTTGTAGGTGAACAATTTACCTTGCCGTTTTGACAATTCGGCTCCGAGATAGGTGGAAAATTCATCATAAGTTGTGGTACTGAGCAATGAGTCTTCAACGGACGGAAGTGTAAATCTCCGTTTTTCGAAATTGACATAAGCTGTCAGTCCGAATTTGACCCAATCCTGAAAGCCTTCGCGCAGGGACAGAGCTACTGTGTTATTCAAATACCAGGACTGGGTATAATCGTTCGGTATGGAATCGTGCGGACCATATATTACATTGCCGTAACAAGTATCTATCCTGTTCATCTCTGAAATAAAGCGGCGACTATTCTTTTCAAATTCCAGTGTATGGATGATACTTGATACGGGGACAAAGACGGCGTTGATATCGTCCTCGTCTTCCTGATTTTCTCCTTTCGTTCCGGCGAAGATATCCGATGCGGGCGTTGAAGAGGCGTTTTCAGCCAAAGCCTCATCCGCTGTATGATCTTCGAGAGCTTCATTCTTTAATTTTTGCTCTTCCAGTTGTTTTCTTATTTCCCTCTTTTTTTCGGCATCTTTCCTTTCTTTGGTGGTCATTTCACGGTAGAAGCCTAAGTTGTACCGGTGGGTAAGGAATAATTGCATGCCTTTAACACGGTTCCATGTGTTTGTATATCGTGTCTGTATGGTTTGCCAGTTGACGGATGTCTTTTCTTCATATTTGTAGGTATGTGTGATGATACTATCATCCAGGATCCCGCCGTTTTCGGTATTTACATAGTTGTAATTGCGCAGGTAGGTATGCATCTCATACCGGTCGGACAGGTAATTACCAAACAAACGATAGGATAGTTGTTTGTTGCTATTGGATGTATATTGTCCGCGTACGTAAGTATAATCAAAATCCATCCCGGTATTTATATTTTTCCCGAAATTGGTAGTCAGTACCCCGTCAAACATTTCCTCTCGTTCTTGCTGACCTCCCCCTCTTGTATAGGTTATCCTGGTATAGGGATCTTTTACATCGTAGAAGAGTGCATTTTCTGGGGTGGTAATGTAATATTGGTAAGGGTGGGCAAATATGAAATCGTTATCTTCATCGCGCTCCGAAAAGATACGGCTTTGAGCCGGTGAGCCGACGTTGGCAAGGTAACTGACTGCCAGTCCGCGGCCTTCCATTAAGACGCTGTTGGAAAAGTTCAACTGCATCGTATCCATCGGGGCGATGTATCTCTCTCCGAATTTATCCGTCAGACGGAATGCCGTGGCACGGTTCACGCTTATCCGGGAACTGTCGGTGTGAAGAAGGCTATCCGACAGATTTTCCGGAGTTGTATTAAAATTGGGTATAATCCCCCTTCTCCCGGATTGGCTCGAAAGCGCACCGGAAAAGGAAATAAAAAAGAACAGATAGATTAATCCCCATCTCATAGGCGGCAAAGATAACTATATTTTTTGGATAATGTCCATGCCTTTCCGAATCGCTTCTTCATTTGCCGGAAGTAATTTGTAATGACGTTCGGGAAGTGTTTTTTTCAGTCCCTCCATTACATTTTCAAGGGTCACCATGGGCACAACCTTCAGCAGTCCGCCCAGGACAATCATGTTGAATGTCTTCGACATATTCGATTCGGTCGCTGCATCCATAGCATTGATGCGGTATACGTCAATGTCTTTACGTTCTACCGGCTTATGTATTCCGTAACCATCGTAGATGAGTATGCCGCCTTTTTTTACTTTCGGCTCGAATTTATCCATAGATGGTTGATTCAGGATGATAGCAATATCATATTCGTTAAGGATCGGTGAACTGATACGGTTATCACTTAGTATGACCGTCACATTTGCGGTTCCTCCGCGTTGTTCCGGTCCGTATGAGGGCATCCAGCTAACCTCTTTTCCTTCCATTAACCCCGAATATGCCAGAATTTTACCCATGGAAAGGACTCCCTGTCCGCCAAATCCGGCTATGATAATTTCGTGTGTCATTTTTTTTTTAATTATTTATTTTTCAAATCTCCCAAAGGATAATAAGGGAACATATTTTCTTTCATCCATTGATTTGCTTTTTCCGGGGATTGCTTCCATCCGGAAGCGCATGTAGATACAAATTCTACAACAGATGCGCCTTTGCCGGCCATTGAATTTTCAAAAGCCAGCCGGAGCATTTTTTTGGATTTTTTTACTGCGGCTACGCTCTCTACGCTTTGACGGGTAACAAGGCATGTCCCTTCAAGCTGCGCCAGCAGATCTGAAATTTTTAACGGATATCCGTTCAGTTGTTCATCCCTGCCATAAGGACAGGTCGAAGTAGGCATACCCATGAGTGTTGTCGGCGCCATCTGGCCTCCGGTCATACCATATATGGCGTTATTGATAAAAATAATAACGATATTTTCACCACGATTTGCAGCATGAATAGTTTCTGCTGTTCCAATAGCGGCCAGGTCGCCATCCCCCTGATAGGTAAAGACCATTTTTCCCGGATTCAGTCTTTTTACAGCTGTCGCAACAGCCGGTGCACGTCCATGTGCTGCCTCCAGCCAGTCTATTTCAATGTAATTGTATGCAAAAACAGCGCAGCCGACCGGTGAAACGCCGATTGTATTTTCTTCCATACCCATATCTTCCACAATTTCAGCGATCAGCTTATGTATGACGCTATGGCTACATCCCGGGCAATAGTGCATCGGGACCTCATTCAGCAACTTCGGTTTTTTATAAACCAGGTTTTCGGGTTGTATTATTTCCTCTATCAATTCCATATCTTTAGCATGATTTATGTTCAAAAAAATCTCATTATATATTGTGCGACCCTTAACAATACGGCTACACCTCCAAAGATGAGGTATGTCGGGTTATTTTCTCCTGTAACAAAAAAACAGACAATGGTTCCTATGAATAAGACCATAAAAAGCAGTGTTAATAATTCGTCAAGACGGCTGCCGCGTTTCATCTGCAAGTTGTTTATTATGTCAGTTTCTCTTTCAGGGCATTCACGATTTCATCCGGTGTAAACACGATTCCACCGAGACGTCCGAAATGCTCCACTTTCACTTTTCCGTTTACCGACAACCGTACGTCTTCTACCATCTGCCCGGCATTGAGTTCTACCGAAAGCATTCCTTTCACTCTCCCGGCATAATCCCGAATCGCTTTTGTGGGGAAAGGCCATAGAGTGATCGGGCGGAACAGTCCGAGTTTCAGGCCTTCCTTGCGGGCACTCTCGATCGCTTTCTGGCAGATACGCGCCGACGAACCGAATGCGACTAACAAATAATCGGCATCATCACACATATATTCTTCAAAACGAACTTCGTTCTCTTCTATCTGACGGTATTTCTCCTGAAAACGAAGATTTTTCTTTTCCATGATGCCCGGATCAAGTTCAAGGGATGTGATTACATTCCGTTCCCTGTCCGGCGTTTTCCCGGTTGCCGCCCAAGGAGATTCTTCCAATATTTCAGCATCTGTTTTGCGATTCCTGAAAGGAGGGAGGATCACTTTTTCCATCAGCTGACCAATCATCCCGTCTGCGAGGATCATTGCAGGATTCCGGTATTTGAACGCCAAGTCGAATCCTAACGACACAAAGTCAGCCATTTCCTGTACAGAAGAAGGGGCTAACGTAATCAACCGGTAATCGCCGTGTCCTCCTCCTTTTACCGTTTGAAAATAATCGGCCTGGCTGGGTTGTATAGTGCCCAAGCCGGGACCTCCGCGCATAACGTTTACAAGTAAGCAGGGAAGATCTGCTCCTGCGATGTATGAAATGCCTTCCAGTTTCAGGCTTATACCTGGGCTTGATGATGAGGTCATCACCCGTTTTCCCGTACCGGCTCCTCCATAGACCATGTTGATGGCCGCAATTTCACTTTCAGCCTGAAGTACGACCATCCCCGTCGTTTCCCAGGGCTTTTCTGCTTCCAGCGTTTCCAGTATTTCCGATTGAGGCGTGATGGGATAGCCGAAATAGCCGTCCGCACCATAACGAATGGCCGCGTGGGCAATCGCTTCGTTGCCTTTCATTAATCTTACTTCTTCCATTTTTTAACGATTGATTTTCTTTTTGTAAACAGTGAGACAGCCGTCGGGACATACCCATCCACAACTTGCACATCCGATACATGCGTCCGGATTTTTCATATACACATAGTGATACCCTTTATGATTCACTTCACGGGGATGCAATTCGAGTACATCGGTCGGGCAGGCTACTACGCATAAATTACAACCTTTACAGCGCTCTGTATTGACAACGACTGCTCCTTTTATTTTTGACATAACCTCTATATTTTAATTATAAAGGCCACAAAAGTACAAAAAAAAGAAGAATATGGGCTTAAAACAGGCAACTTTTTCCTTCCACATTCACTGTTTTTATAAATAAGAACGGTTTCCGTGTTATAAATTAAC
>JAIRKN010000237.1 GCA_031260095.1 Tannerella sp.
AAGGCATTAAGATTATATATGAAGCTCTCGATTTTAACAGCAATTTCTCCGGTAGACGGACGATATAGAGATAAAGCAGAAAACCTTTCCGAATATTTTTCTGAGTGGGCATTGATGTGCTATCGTGTTCGCGTGGAAATAGAGTATTTTATTTTTCTCTGTGAACTTCTTCCACAATTGAAGTCACTCAATACAGAGAACACAAAGGAAAATCTCCGGAATATTTACCGTGTATTTTCAGTAGATGATGCAGCGCGCGTCAAAGAGATTGAAAAAATAACCAATCATGATGTAAAAGCGGTTGAATATTTTATAAAAGAGCGTTTTGATGCGCTTTCATTACAATCATATAAAGAATTTATCCATTTCGGACTAACATCCCAAGATATAAATAATACCTCCGTTCCTTTGATGATCAAAGAGGCGTTGGAGGAAATCTATTATCCGGGAATACAATCGGTGATTGACATTCTGAAAAAAGACGCCGAAGAATGGAAAGATCTACCCCTGTTGGCGAAAACACATGGACAACCGGCCTCTCCTACCCGATTGGGTAAAGAAGTAATGGTTTTCGTTTACCGGCTGGAACAACAATTAAAACTCTTAAAAGCTACGCCTATATCCGCTAAGTTCGGCGGTGCAACCGGGAATTTCAATGCGCACAAAGTCACTTTTCCGGAATATGACTGGCGCCGGTCCGGTAACAGGTTTGTTAAGGAATACTTAGGGCTGGAACGTGAAGAATGGACGACACAGATATCAAACTACGACAATCTGGCCGCATTATTCGACGGATTAAGCCGTATAAATACGATATTTATAGATATGTGCCGCGATTTCTGGCAATATATCTCTATGGAGTACTTCAAGCAAAAGATAAAAGCCGGAGAGGTTGGTTCTTCCGCTATGCCACATAAGGTGAATCCGATTGACTTTGAAAATGCGGAAGGGAATCTTGGGATTGCGAATGCAATATTACTACATCTGAGCAGCAAGTTGCCCGTATCCCGTCTCCAACGGGACCTGACGGATTCAACGGTTATACGCAACGTAGGAGTACCTCTTGCCCATACTGAGATTGCATTCAAAAGCATGATCAAAGGGCTGAATAAGTTACTATTAAACAAAGAAGTAATTACAAACGAATTAAATCACCATTGGGCCGTTGTAGCTGAAGCTATTCAGACTATTTTACGTCGTGAAAATTACCCCAAACCGTATGAGACGTTAAAAGAACTGACCCGTGTGAATGAAGAAATAACAGAACAATCAATACATAACTTTATTGATTCTTTAGATTTGGAAGAAGATATTAAAAACGAATTGAAAGCAGTTACACCACAGAATTATGTAGGTATATAAGAATATTATTTAGTGTACTTATTTTTATCAGTGTAATCGTGAGATTGCAATTATTCAAATTAAAAAAAATTAAAAAAATGGATTTTACAGAACAAAACGAACCGAAAACCACATCGGGAAATGAAAACGGAGATCACGGACAAAACACCCCTGAAAATGCAGGTGAAAAACCTAAAGGAAAACGCTCGCGTATTAAAGACACGCGCAAAGTAGATTACAACCGTTCGTCTATGCCGACAAGCCGCCCTTATCAGCCGGTATACGGACAGACAAGACAATCGTCATCGTACCAGCAACGTCCCTATCAACCGAGAGACGGAGAGGATATGAGACCAAGACGCCAACAGTCAGGAGACAATGATCCCGAAAACAGATATCATTCCGGAGACAGCGGATACCAGCAAAGACGGAATTATAATCAAACGGGAGAACATGGCGGTTATCAACAACGTAATTACCAGGGAGGTAACCAGGGTGAATATCAGCAAAGGCGTAATTACAATAATAATAACCAAGGCGGTTATCAACAACGAAGGAATTACGATCAAGGAGGAGGTAACAACAGGCCAGGAGGATACCAACAGAGTGGTTACAACCAAGGTGGATATAATCAGAGTGGTGGATACCAGCAAAGAGGAGGATATAATAACCAGGGGGGAGGATATAATCGTGGCGGAAACCAGCAACAACAAGGCGGATACCAGCAAAGAAGACCCGGAGGTGGTTCCAATATGCGCAGACCACAACAAGGTCAAGGTGAGCGTAGCAATTATCCTAAGCAAAGCTTTCCAAGACCCGTAAAATATCAGGAAGTCGTAATTGATCCCACTGTACCAATACGTCTGAATAAATATCTGGCAAATGCCGGAGTTTGCTCACGTCGCGAAGCGGATGAGTTTATACAGGCAGGCGTGGTTAAAGTAAACAGTGAAGTTATAACAGAACTCGGGACAAAAATAACACGTCTGGATAAAGTAACATTCCACGACCAACCGGTACAGATAGAAAGTAAGGTTTATATCTTGCTGAACAAACCGAAAAACTGCGTGACAACATCCGACGATCCCCAAAACAGGCAAACGGTTATGGATCTGGTCAAAAACGCTTGTCAGGAACGTATCTATCCAGTAGGCCGCCTGGACCGTAATACAACCGGAGTTTTATTGCTTACCAACGACGGAGAAATGGCCGCTAAACTAACACATCCTTCTTATAAGAAGAAAAAGATCTATCATGTATGGCTTGATCATGAAGTAACTGTTGAAGACATGGAAAAACTGGCTAACGGTATCGAACTGGAAGACGGGGAGATTCATGCTGATGCGATCAGTTATGCCAACGAAGATGATAGAAGTCAGGTTGGTATTGAGATTCATTCGGGAAAAAACCGTATTGTAAGGCGTATGTTTGAAACACTCGGTTATCATGTAACCAAACTGGATCGTGTCTATTTTTCCGGATTAACAAAGAAAAATCTGGGACGCGGTAAATGGCGTTACCTCTCTGAAAAGGAAGTAAATGCACTCCGGATGGGAGCCTATGAGTGATGTATAAATAAACTGATGTAATTATGACAAGAACGAAAATTATTGATGTTTTGAAAATGGATGCGTATGGTACAGACGTAAACATAAAAGGCTGGGTACGTACGCGAAGGGGAGGTAAACAAGTTGCATTCATCGCATTAAATGATGGTTCGACGATACATAATATACAGATTGTTGTCGATTTGGATAAACTGAGTGAGGAGTCACTGAAACCAGCCACTACTGGAGCATGTATAAGCGTAGATGGCAAATTGGTACAATCACAGGGGAAAGGGCAAAATATTGAAATACAAGCTGATCGTATAGAAATCCTCGGAGCGGCAGATCCTAATTCATACCCTTTGCAGAAAAAAGGCCATTCTTTGGAATTTTTGCGTGAAATAGCGCATTTGCGTCCACGCACAAATACTTTTGGCGCAGTATTCCGCATAAGTCATAACATGGCTTTTGCCATTCACAAATTCTTCCATGACAGAGGCTTCTTCTATTTTCATACACCTGTCATTACAGCGTCAGATTGCGAAGGAGCCGGACAAATGTTCCAGGTTACAACTCTTAATTTATACGATTTAAAGAAAGATGAAAGAGGCGCTATCATGTATGACAATGACTTTTTCGGGAAACAGGCCGGTCTAACCGTATCAGGTCAGTTGGAAGGTGAGTTGGCGGCTATGGGCCTTGGATCCATTTATACTTTTGGCCCTACATTCCGGGCGGAAAACTCAAATACTCCCCGTCATCTGGCGGAGTTCTGGATGATTGAGCCGGAAGTCGCATTCAACGAAATCAAGGAGAACATGGATCTTGCCGAAGACTTCATCAAATATTGCATACAGTGGGCGCTTGAGAATTGTCGTGACGACATTCAATTCTTGAACGATCTGTTCGATAAAGAACTGATCCGCCGCCTGGAAGGTGTATTAAAAGATGACTTTGTTCGCCTGTCTTACACCGAAGGTATTCGGATTCTTGAAGATGCTGTAGCGAACGGACACAAGTTTGAATTTCCGATTTACTGGGGGGCTGATCTGACGTCTGAACACGAACGTTATCTGGTTGAAAACCATTTCAAACGTCCGGTCATACTTACGGATTATCCAAAAGATATAAAGGCCTTCTATATGAAGCAAAATGATGATGGCAAAACCGTACGCGCGATGGATGTACTGTTCCCGAAAATCGGTGAAATCATAGGTGGTTCGGAACGTGAATCGGATTACGACAAACTGTTGACCCGCATCAAAGAAATGAATGTTCCGATGAAAGACATGTGGTGGTATCTCGATACACGCAAATTCGGAACATGTCCACATGCCGGCTTCGGACTGGGATTTGAACGTCTGCTGCTGTTTGTTACAGGTATGGCAAACATCCGCGATGTAATACCGTTCCCCCGTACTCCGAA
>JAIRKN010000281.1 GCA_031260095.1 Tannerella sp.
CCCAGGCTTTCGAAAACATGAAACCGGCCGCTATATATGCAAAAAACGGTGTAACGCGTTTTCAGGTTAACAGACGAAACAATAGCGAATCACAGATTGATACACTTACAGACTTAAAAGGCCCGAATGAATATGCTGTTCCCGTTTTAAAAGTCACAACAGAAACGGACGGCATTTTGGCTATTGTATTCGGGTATGCCTGTCATCCTACGGTTTTAAGTCATTATCTGTTCTCCGGCGATTATCCGGGTTTTGCTCAAATCTTACTGGAAGAAATGTATCCTGAAGCAACTGCGTTATTTTTTCAAGGCGCCGGAGCCGACCAAAATCCGTTACCCCGCCGGTCTGTTGCCCTGGCTGAACAATACGGCAAAACATTAGCTATCGCTGTCGATAGAGTTCTGAAAGAAGACATGCCGAAATTATTACCGGAATTACAGGTTGAATACAATGAAATTGATTTACCTTTATCAGACCCGTTATCCGAAGAAGAATTAAAAAACATGGTTGAAACCAAAAGCGGCTATCAGCAGAACTGGGCTAAAAGGATGCTCGTACAAGAAAAATATATATCTTCTTACCCATATCCTGTACAGGTCTGGAACTTAGGAGGTTTACCATTCGTTGCTTTAGGAGGAGAAGTACCGATCGAATATGCCATAGAAACAAAGAAGCTACTGGGTAACGAAGCTTTTATCCTGGGTTATTCGAACGACGTGATGGCTTATATACCGTCTGCAACGATTTTAAAGGAAGGAGGATACGAAGGGGCCGATTCACAAATGGTATTCGGTATGCCTGCTTTATGGAAAGAAGGCATAGACTCTCTTATTTACAATGAAATAATTCATTTGGCAAAAAAAACAGGATTAAATATCAGGAAATAAATCAATCACTTACAACTATATAAAATATTACACTATGATAAACAGACGAACCTTTATCAAATCCGGAGTTCTGACAGGAATGGGGTTGCTGACTTCCGACCTCAGCTTTTCAAAAGAGTCCGGAACATACGAAAACAAAAAAAAGAGAGTGGGAATCATCGGATTAGACACTTCGCACAGTACGGCTTTCACAACGCTACTTAACACAACAGAAACCGACGAATATAAAGGATATAAAGTAACGGCAGCATATCCATACGGGAGCCGCACAATCGAATCAAGCTACAAGCGGATACCCGGATACATTGACGAAGTAAAAAAATATAATGTGGAAATCGTTGATTCGATAGAAGATCTTCTGAAAAAAACGGATGTCATCTTATTGGAAACAAATGACGGCCGCTTACATTTAGAACAGGCGCTCCCTGTTTTTAAAGCCGGAAAACGCGTTTTTATCGACAAACCCGTTGCTGCCTCGTTAGTAGACGCTATTTGCATCTACCAGGCAGCAGCCGATATGAACGTTCCGGTTTTCTCAGCATCTTCATTACGCTACATGTCTAACATTGATAAAATCATAAAAGAAGATGCCGCAGGCAAAGTATTAGGAGCCAACTCTTTCAGTCCATGCACCATAGAAGCAACTCACCCGGATATGTTCTGGTATGGGATTCACGGTATCGAAGCTCTTTTTACGGTGATGGGCCCCGGCTGTAAAACCGTAACACGTATCCATACGGCAGATACCGACCTGATTACCGGGATCTGGTCTGATTCTCGGATCGGATGTTTCCGCGGATTACGTAAAGGAAAAACAGGATACGGAGGTCATGTTTTCGGAGAAAAAGAGATTATGACATTGGGCGACTATAATGGGTATACTCCTTTATTAAATGATATCATTCGCTTTTTTGAAACAGGAATCGTTCCGGTAACACCGGAAGAAACGCTGGAGATTTTTAAATTTATGGAAGCGGCCGACGAAAGTAAGCGAAGAAACAGCGCTCCCGTGAGTACGGATGAGGTTTGGGAAACGGCCTATGAAAAAGCAAAAAAACAGGGTAATAAGTCGTAAGTTATAAGTCGTAAGTCGTAAGTAATTACTAACAAAAATAAATGGTTATATGAAAAACAACAATAAACATACCTATATCATATCGATCATTATCCTGGCATTCATGTTCTTTATATTCGGATTTGTATCCTGGGTGAATGCCATATTGATCCCTTATTTTAAGATCGCATGTGAACTGACTAATTTCCAGGCTTATTTTGTCACATTTGCATTTTATATCGCCTATTTTGTCATGTCGATCCCCGGAGGTATCCTTCTGAAAAAAGTGGGGTTCAAGCGTGGAATCATGTATGGATTTTTTGCTTTGGCATTAGGCGCTTTATTATTTATCCCGGCCGCATTAGTCAGAACTTACGAGATATTCCTGATCGGATTATATATTATGGGAACAGGTTTAGCCATTCTTCAAACAGCTGCGAATCCGTATGTTACAATTATCGGCCCGATTGAAAAAACTGTACAAAGAATGAGTATCATGGGAGTCTGCAACAAGTTTGCGGGAATCGTTTCTCCCCTTATTTTTGCGGCATTCACATTAAAAGTAACGGATAGCGATTTATTTGCAGCTCTCCCGACGATGGATGAAGCATCCAGAAATATTGCATTAGACGAGTTGATCCGGAGGGTTATTCTGCCTTACAGCATCCTGAGTGGTTTGATGATTATTGTCGGTTTATTCATACGATTTTCCGTTTTACCCGAAATTGATACCGAAAATGAAACGGAAGAACTCGCAGCCTCTCATGCCGGGAAGAAAAATATATTTCAATTCCCATACCTGGTTCTGGGTGCCATTGCATTGTTCCTTCATGTAGGAACCCAAGTGATTGCAATAGACACCATTATCGGATATGCCAGCTATATGGGATTAGATCTGCTAAAAGCCAAAGCATTTCCCTCATATACATTAACAGCCACTATCATCGGTTATATTATAGGGATATTCTGCATTCCGCGTTTCATTAACCAAACAAATGCATTAAAAATATGCACGTTAACCGGACTCATATTATCCTTATGCGTATTATTGGTGCCGGGTGAAACCGGATTTGGCAGTCATACGATCCAAATCTCAATCTGTTTCCTGTTCCTACTTGGACTACCTAATGCACTGATATACGCAGGGATCTGGCCGTTAGCCATACGAAATCTGGGTCGGTTTACAAAAACAGGATCATCTATTCTGATCATGGGCTTGGCAGGCAATGCCATCCTCCCGTTAATTTATGGAAAATTGGCCGACCATATCGGATTAAAACAGGCCTATTGGGTATTAATTCCATGCTTTATTTATTTGGTATTTTATGCGTTCCACGGTCATAAAATCACATCATGGAATAATAAAAAGAAAACAGCATGAACAAACTCAAAATCATAAATGGGAAAATACTGACGCCGAACAAAATGATTTCCGGTACGATATATATTGAATCCGGACAAATCAGGGAAGTCAGCGAAGGTAATCTGGAAATCCCTGATGCTTTTGTGATTGACGCCGAAGGCTGTTATGTTTCACCCGGTTTTATTGATATACACACACATGGCGCCGGCAATCATGATTTTATGGATGGTTCCCTTGAAGCTTATTTACAGATTGCGGAAACGCATGTTGCCTATGGTACCACGTCTTTGTATCCGACAACGCTGGCGTCTACAATGGAAGAACTGGAACAAACATTTTCCGTTTATAAGGAGGCAAAAATAAAAAATAAAAAAGGAGCATCTTTTATGGGATTGCATCTGGAAGGGCCTTATTTTTCAATGAATCAGAGAGGCGCGCAAGACCCCAAATACATACGTAATCCGGACAAAGAAGAATACCTAATGATTCTCAAAAATGCCGAACATATTGCAAGATGGAGTTCCGCCCCCGAACTGGAAGGAAGTAAAGAGTTTGCCGAAACACTCAGAAGTTTTAATATCTTACCGGCCATCGGACATTCGGACGCAATTTATGAAGAAGTTGTCGAAGCTTATAAGTGGGGGTACACACACGTAACACACCTGTATTCATGCACATCCGGCGTAACACGCCGAAATGCGCTCAGGTATGCGGGCGTTATCGAAGCTTCCTACCTGATACCGGACATGACGGTTGAAATCATTGCCGACGGCGTTCATTTGCCGGCAAGTCTCCTGAAATTAGTATATCAGATCAAAGGAGCTGAAAAAATAGCATTGATCACCGACTCCATGAGAGCGGCAGGAATGCCGGACGGGCCAAGTATCCTGGGAAGCCTGAAAAACGGACAGCCGGTCATCGTCGAAGAGGGTGTGGCAAAATTACCGGACAGGTCGGCATTTGCAGGAAGTGTTGCCACTGCAAATCGTTTGGTTCGCATCATGCATTCATCAGGAGAAGTTCCCCTGTTGGATACAATTCAAATGATAACATCGACGCCGGCAAAGATTATGGGCGTCGAAAAGACAAAAGGATCCTTGAGCAAAGGGAAAGATGCGGATATTGTAATTTTCAATAAAAATATTGATATAAAAGTTGTAATAATAAACGGAGAATTGATACTAAATAATTTTTAATTATGAACCACCTCATTAAGACTTTAAAAAAAGATTTTTTAGAGATTAGAATATTCCGGACAAGACAGAAACTCGGAGCTGCCGCAGCCTGCGATCTGGTAAACATCATAAAACCTTTGTTCGAAAAGAAGGAATACATAAATATTGTTTTTGCTTCAGCGCCTTCGCAGCAGGAAATTCTGGAAGAACTAAGTAAACACGACGATATCGAATGGCATAGAATCAATGCATTCCACATGGATGAATACCTCGGTTTGCCCATTGATGCACCCCAGCGATTCGGAAACTTTCTTAAAATACGTCTTTTTGATAAACAGCCATTTCATTCCGTCAATTATTTGAACGGCGACAATGGAATTGA